>DASUUL010000001.1:0-2562 GCA_036374115.1 Acidimicrobiia bacterium
AGCAGCCTGGCCGTGGTCGACGACACCGGCCGCTTCGTCGGGCTCATCCCGCCGACGCGGATGCTGACGGTGCTGCTCGAGGAGCACGACGAGGACATGGCCCGCCTCGGCGGCTACCTCGCCAGCACCGCGCGGGCGCGCAGGGCGAGCGAGGAACGGGTGGTCCGGCGGTTCTGGCACCGGCTGCCGTGGCTGCTCGTCGGGCTCGCGGGCGCGATGGTGGCGGCCCTCCTGGTCGGCTCGTTCGAGCACGAGCTCACCGAGACCATCGAGCTCGCGTTCTTCGTGCCCGGCATCGTCTACATGGCCGACGCCGTCGGCACCCAGACGGAGACGCTGGTGATCAGAGGCCTGTCGGTAGGGGTATCCATCCGGAGCGTCGTGCGCCGCGAGCTCCAGACCGGGCTCATGATGGGCCTCAGCCTGGCGCTGCTGTTCCTGCCGTTCGGGCTGGCGTGGTTCGAGCACGCCGACGTGGCGATCACCGTCGCCCTTGCGCTCCTGGCCGCGTGCGCCACCGCCACCGTGGTGGCGATGGCGCTGCCGTGGCTCATCTCGCGCCTCGGCGGCGACCCGGCCTTCGGGTCGGGCCCGCTGGCGACGGTGATCCAGGACCTCCTCTCCATCCTGATCTACTTCGCGATCGCGCTGGCGGTGGTGCAGTGATGACCATGACCGACTGGAGCCCGCGTCTCGTTCCCGAGGAGCTGCGCGCCCGCTACCGGCGCGAGGGCCTGTGGACCGACGAGACCCTGGGCGTGCTGCTCGCCGGCGCGCTCGCCGAGCACGCCGCCCTCGACTTCCGGATCTGGTCGCGCACCCGACCGTTCCGCTCGACGCTCGGGGCGGTGTACGAGCGCGCCCGCGGCGTCGCCGCCGGGCTGCGCGCCCGCGGCGTCGGCCCCGGCGACGTGCTCGCGTTCCAGCTCCCCAACTGGTGGGAGGCGGCGGCCACGTTCTGGGGCGCGACGACCCTCGGCGCGGTGCTCGTGCCCGTGGTGCACTTCTACGGGCCCAAGGAGCTCGGCTACATCCTGCGCGAGTCGGGCGCCAAGGCGTTGGTGACCGCGGACGCCTTCGGCCACCTCGACTACCTGGCCGGCCTCGAGGCGCTACGGCCCGACCTCCCCGGCCTCGAGCTGGTGGTGGTCGTCCCCGCCGACCCGGATGCCGCCGCCGCGCCCGCCGGCACGGTGGCGTTCGGCGAGCTCGCCGCCGCCGACCCCCTCGACGGCCCGGTGCCGGTCGACCCGGACGCACCCGCGGTCGTCGGCTACACGTCGGGCACGACCGCCGACCCTAAGGGCGTGGTGCACTCGCACCGCACCCTCACCGCCGAGGTGCGCCAGCTCCTCGGCATCCATGCGAGGGGCGACCGGCCCATGCTCGTGGGCGCGCCGGTCGCGCACGCCATCGGCATGCTCGCCGGGCTCCTGGCGCCGCCGTACCGCTCGCAGCCGGTGCACCTCATGGACGTGTGGGAGCCGCAGGCGGTGCTCGACGCCATGATCGAGGCCGACCTCACCGCGGGCGCGGGCGCGACGTTCTTCTGCCAGAGCCTGCTCGACGCACCCGGGTTCGGGCCCGAGCACGTCGAGCACATGCGCTTCATCGGCCTGGGCGGCGCGGCGGTGCCGGCGGCGTTCGCGGATCGCGCCGAGGGCCTCGGCATCGGGATCGCCCGCTCCTACGGCTCGACCGAGCACCCCTCCACCACCGGCAGCACGTGGGACACGCCCCGCGAGCAACGCAACCACACCGACGGCCGCCCGATGGCGGGGGTGGAGCTGCGCATCGTCGGCGACGACGGGCGCGACGTCGCCGCCGGCGAGGCCGGCGAGATCTGGAGCCGCGGCCCCGACCTCTTCACCGGCTACACGAACCCCGCGCTCACCGAGGAGGCCGTCGACGCCGACGGCTGGTACGCCACCGGCGACATCGGCAAGCTCGACGCCGACGGCTTCCTCACCATCACCGACCGGAAGAAGGACGTGATCATCCGCGGCGGCGAGAACGTGAGCGCCGCCGAGGTGGAGGAGGTGATGGCCCGCCTCCCCGGAGTCGCCGAGGTGGCTGCCGTCTCCGCGCCCGACGCCCGCCTGGGCGAGCACGTGTGCGCGTTCGTGCGCGGCGCGCCGGGTGGTGACGTGCCCGATCTCGCCGCGGTGCGCGCCCACCTCGAGGCGGCCGGCCTGGCGCGCCAGAAGTGGCCCGAGGAGCTGCGCGTGGTCGACGAGCTGCCGCGTACGCCGTCGGGCAAGGTGAAGAAGTTCGTCTTGCGCGAGCTCCTCCGCGAAGAGCACCAGTAGCCGGCACACCCCGGCGCTACGCTGGCCTCGAAACCGACGACTTCCCCCTGTCTGCTCCGGCCCACAGGAGGAAGGGATGGCGACCGAGTACGTGACCCACCGGGATCTCGATGCACTGCGATCGGAGCTCCGCGGAGACTTCACCGAGCTCCGGGGGGAGTTCGCCGAGCTTCGCGGCGAGTTCGCCGAGCTCCGCGGCGAGGTCCGCGGCGAGATCGGAACCCTCCGCGGCGAGATCGGCACGCACGTCCGG
>DASUUL010000002.1:0-8167 GCA_036374115.1 Acidimicrobiia bacterium
TGCTGCTGCTGCTGCTGCTGCTGCTGTCGCCGCTGTTGCTGCTGCCGCCGCCCGAGCTGACCCATCTCTAGAACCGATGGATGCGATCAATACTAACCGTTGGACAGATTCCGGGTGGGACTGCCACGATCGTGGGGCACGAACGACTCGGGGGGGACCGGTTCCCCCCACCGGCCCCCCGAGTTCTTCTCCACACCGAACCATCGAGCCCCACGAACCATCGAGCCCCACGAACCATCGAGCGAGGTATTCCGGTGGCAGCCGAGACCCTGTCCAACCTGGTGTTCACCGGGCCCCTGGCCTGGACCGCCGACGCCGCCTGCAACGGCCAGACCGACCACTTCTTCGCCCCCGCGGGCGAACGCCCCGAGGCCCGGGTCGTGCGGGAGAACCGGGCGCGTGCGATCTGTCGCAGCTGCGCGGTGCTGCGGGAGTGCCGCGACTGGGCCCGCGAGAACCGCGAGTACGGCTTCTGGGGTGGGGAGTCGGAGGAGGAGCGCGCCGCCGCCGGCTACCGGGTCGACATGCCCGTCGGGCGGGTCGCCCGCTACCCCAAGGGCGACGGCAAGCCCGTCACCCCTCGCACGCCGCGCGTCGCCTGAACGGGCGTCGCCCCGGCGCTACACCGCTCGAATTCCCGCGCCGGTAGTCTCCCCGGCGCATGGGGGATCTCGCTTCGACCGCCCCACCCGAGGGCGTCGATCTCGATCGACTCGAGGGCTTCTTCGCCGAGCACGTTTCCGGCGCGACGGCGGGACGTTCGCTCACGGCGGAGCTGATCGCCGGCGGCCGCTCGAACCTCACGTACGGCATCACCGACGGCGAGCACCGGTGGGTGCTGCGACGTCCGCCCCTCGGGCACGTCCTGCCCACCGCGCACGACATGAGCCGCGAGTACCGGGTGCTGCGCGGCCTCGCGGACACCGACGTTCCGGTCCCGCAGGTGTTCGCGTTCTGCGACGACGAGGAGGTCAACGGCGCGCCCTTCTACGTGATGGAGCGCGTCGACGGTCAGATCCTGCGCAACGCCGCCGACATCGCCCGCTTGACCCCCGAGCAGGCGGCGGCGTGTTCCCGTGAGCTCGTCGACGTGCTCGCGCGCATCCACGCCGTCGACTACGAAGCCGTCGGCTTGGGTGATTTCGGGCACCCCGACGGGTACCTCGAGCGGCAGGTGCGCCGGTGGGGGCAGCAGTGGGAGCGGTCCAAGGCAGCCGACCTGCCCGCGCTCGACGAGCTCGCGCGCCGGCTGCGCAACGCGTTGCCGGAGTCGGGGCCGCCGTCGATCGTGCACGGCGACTACCGCCTCGACAACACGATGCTGGCGCCCGACGACCCCAGCCGCATCGTCGCCGTGCTCGACTGGGAGATGGCGACGCTCGGCGACCCGCTCGCCGACGTGGGGCTGCTGCTCCTGTACTGGGGGCAGAACGACGCCCAGGTCATCGCTACCGGCGAGGGCATCAGCACCGATGTCGGCTTCCTGTCCCACGACGAGGTGGTGGCGCGCTATGCGGAGCAGAGCGGCCGCGACGTCGACGCCCTCGACTGGTACGTCGTGTTCGCGGGCTACAAGCTCGCCATCATCGTCGAGGGCATCGCCGCCCGTTACCGGATGGGCAAGACGCTCGGCGAGGGCTTCGAGGCGATGGGTGAGATGGCCGCCCGCCTCGTCGACGCCTCCCTCGACCGCGCGAACCGCTCTACCGTCCCCGCCCTCCGCGCCTGACACCCCTCTCGATGCGTGCAGCGTGCGCAATTATTGCGCACGCTGAACGCATCTATGTGTGGCGGCTGATGTAGCCGCGGCGGCGGAAGGTTGCCAGCATCCGCACGACGAAGACGGCGGCGGCGACCGCGAGCACGGCGCTGCTGACGGCGGCGATGCCGATCTGGTCCCACGGCAGCGCGTCGCCGTCGAGGACGGCCCGGGCGGCGTCGAAGAGGTGCGTGAGGGGGAGCACCTGGCCGAGGGGCTGGAGGATCCCCGGGAGCGCGGTGACCGGGTAGAAGATCCCCGACAGCGGCATGAGCATCGCCAGCAGGCCCCAGGCGAGGATCTCGGCGCCCTGCCCGACCCGCAGGATGAGGCCGATCACCACGAGCCCGACCGACCAGCCGACGACGAGCAGCACCGCGATGATCGGAACGAGCGAGAGCCCGATGTCGGTGATGTCGAAGGCGAACAGGCCGAACGCGACGGTGGCGACGACGGTGACGCTCAGCGCCAGCTTCGCCAGGCCGAAGAGCACCACCCCGCCGACGTACTCGATCTCGCGCAGCGGCGTGACGAGCAGGTTGAGGAGGTTGCGCGACCAGGTCTCCTCCATGAACCCCGTGGCCAGGCTCACCTCGGCCTGGAACACCACGTGGAAGAGGAGGATCCCGGCGAGCAGGAACCCGGCGCTCGCCGCGCCCGAGTCGGCCTCGCGCGCGAAGTAGACGCCGATGGCGCCGAAGAGCACGGCATCGACCACCGGCCACACGACGACGTCGAACCAGCGTTGGGGCGCGCGCTGGAGCACGTAGGCGTGACGGCGGGCCACCGCCCTGATGCGCAGCCAGCTCATCAGGCTCCCTCCCGCTCCTCGGCGAGGTGCAGGAACACGCCCTCGAGGTCGTCGCGGCCGAACCGGGCCGCCACCTCGGCGGGACGGCCGTCGGCGACGATACGGCCCCCGGAGATGAACACGACGCGCTCGCAGAGGCGCTCCACCTCGACCATGTTGTGGCTCGTCACGAGCAGCGCGGTACCTTCCTCGGCGCAGAGCCGGTTGAGACCGGTCCGTACCCGCAGCGCCACGTCGGGATCGAGCGAGGCGGTGGGCTCGTCGAGCACGAGCAACCGCGGTTGGTGCAGCGTCGCCTTGACGATCCCGACGAGTGTTCGCTGCCCGGAAGACAGCTCGTTGCCCATCGCGCCGGCGAGATGTGTGATGCCGAAGCGCGCGAGGCCGAGCTCGACGGGCGGACGCGGGTCGCGCAACCCGTAGAGCTGCCCGAAGAGGTGCAGGAACTCGCCCACGCGCAGACGCTCCGGCAACGGCAGGTAGCCGGCGGCGAAACCGACCTGCGCGGCGGCCTCACTGCGATGGCGCGGCAACCGGTGACCGAGGATCTCGACCCATCCCGCGTCGGGCGTGACCACGCCGAGCAGCATGAGCAGGGTCGTGGTCTTGCCGGCGCCGTTGGGGCCGAGGAGCGCGACGCGTTCACCGGCCCCGACGGTGAGGTCGAGGCCGTCGACGGCCCGGATCCGCTTGTACTGCTTCACCAGGCCGCGAGCACGCAAGACGTCGGGCGCCGCCGGCATGGTGTGAGTGTTCCAGACGGCGACGAGCGGCACCGGCGCGATTTCCGGGCGCCGGGCCATACTGAGCCCCGTGAGCGACGACCTGCACCCCACCGCCCGCCGCCTGCGCGACCTCATCGAGCCGATCGCGGCCGGGGTCTACTTCGCCCCCGAGGCGATCGACGGGTACAAGGAGCTCGGGCTCAACTACTTCGAGGGCTACTTCTGCAGCCGGGGCGCGTGCCTCGGCCGGGCACCCTGGCGCGTCATCTGCGCCGCCTTCGGCGTGTTCAAGCCCGCAGCCGTCGAAGCGGCGGTGACGGGCGGGTGGTCCCGGACCGGCCCCGAGCCGATGTTGGCGGCCCGGCTCGCCGGCGCCGAGGGCCAGCTCCAGCGCCTGCTCGGCGATCCCGATCCCGAGGTCGAGCGGGCCACGAAGATCCTCGAGGAGCTCACCGACGGGCTCGACGCCGCCGGCCGGATGCTGTACTCGGGGCTGTCGGTCCTCCCCCGACCCGAGTCCCCCTGGGGTCGCCTGTGGCGGGCCGCCGACCTCGTGCGCGAGCACCGGGGCGACGGGCACATCGCCGCCTGGATCGCGCACGTCGACGCCACCGAGATCAGCGTCCTCACCGAGCTCGCCTGGGGCATTCCGCCCCGTAGCTACATCTACACCCGGGGCTGGGACGAGGCCGAGGTCGACGCCGCCTGCGAGCGCCTGCGCGCCCGGGGCCTGCTCGACGACTCCGGCACCGCGATGACCCCTGCGGGCACCGAGCTCCGGCGCGAGATCGAACGGGAGACCGACCGGGCCGAACGTGAGATCGTCGGCCGCCTCGGCGACCGCCACGAGGAGCTGTTCGGGCTGCTCGAGCCGTGGTCGCGGGCGATCGTCGACGGCGGCGGCTACCCGGTCGACTTCAGCACGCTCCGGGGCGTGGAGGCGTGAGAGGGGTCCGGTTCTAAGCTCGCGCGTGTGCCCGAACCCGCGCCCGTACCCGACGCCGACGGTCTCGTCTGGGACGACCGCCCCGAGCTGCTCCGCCCGGTGCTCGTCGCGGGCTTCGAGGGCTGGAACGACGCCGGGAACGCCGCCTCCGACGCCGCCGCCTGGCTGACCGACCGCTTCGGGGGGTCGCGCTTCGCCTGGATCGACCCCGAGGAGCACTTCGACTACCAGAGCCGCCGGCCCGAGGTGGAGCTGACCGACGGCGTCACGCGCTCGATCACGTGGCCGTCGAACGACTGCTTCGCGGTGCACGTCGACACCGCCGACCGCGACATCGTGGTGCTCCGGGGTATCGAGCCGAGCTACCGCTGGCGCTCGTTCTGCCGGGCGGTGTTGACGGTCGCGGCCGAGACCGGGTGCGAGATGGTGGTGACGCTGGGCGCGCTCCTCGCCGACGTGCCTCACACCCGCCCGGTCAGCATCACCGGGTCGGCCACCGACCCGGACCTCATTGCACGCCTCGCGCTCACGCGTTCACGGTACGAAGGCCCGACGGGAATCGTGGGTGTGCTGCACGACGCCTGCCGCCAGGCGGGGGTGGCTTCGGCGTCGTTGTGGGCGCCGGTGCCCCACTACGTCGCCACGCCGCCGAACCCGATGGCCACGCGGGCGCTGCTCGACCGGTTCGGTCGTCTGGTCGACGTGCACCTCGCGCTCGACGAGCTCGACGACCTGGGCGACGACTGGCGCCGCCGGGTCGACGAGGTCGTCGCCGAAGACGACGACGTGCGCGAGTACGTGCGGAAGCTCGAGGAGCGGGCGGCGCAGGCGTCCGTCGAGGACGCCGAGCTCCCGTCGGGCGAGGATCTCGCCGCCGAGTTCGAGCAGTTCCTGCGCGACCAGGGCCCCGGATCCGGGGCCTAGGCCCTATTCGAGCAGGTCGCGGGCGACGGCCTCCCACAGCTCGGTGCACAGCGTGAGCGACTCCTGATCGACCCGCTCGTCGTTGCCGTGGAACATCGTGGCGTAGTCCTCGAAACCGAGGCGCCGGCTGAAGAGCCCGAACCCGTAGCCGACAGCGCCGGCCCGGCGGAAGAAGCGGTTGTCGGTACCGCCGACCATCAGGAACGGCAGCAGCGCCGAGCCTTCCACCATCCGCGCCGTCACCCGGCCGAGCGAGTCCCAGAGCGGGGTGTTCGTAGGCGAGGCGGTCGAGGGGTCGTCGTTGCTCTCGATCTCGACCCGGTCGGCGAGGTCGCCGAGGATCTCGGCGAGCATGGCCCTGACCTCGGCCGCGGTCTGGCCGGGCAGGGTGCGGATGTCGACTTGGAGCTCGACCTTGTCGGGGATCACGTTCGTCTTCGTGCCGCCGTGCACGATGGTGGGGGCGAACGTCGTGTGCGTACAGGAGTAGACCTGGCGCGCCAGGCCCACGGGCAACGTCTCGGCGAACTCCCGCAGCTGCTCGGCCTTGAGCAGCGGGTCGCGGAACTCGGGCGGGTAGTGCATGCCCTCGACGAACTCGCGCCAGGTGTCGCCGATGCGTGTCTCCGGCCGGAACTCGGCGATTCGCCGCACGACCTCGGCGGCCGTGACCACCGCGTTGTCGGTGCGGAACGGCTGGCTGCCGTGCCCGGGCGTGCCGTGGACGGTGAGCTTCGACCAGTACGTGCCCTTCTCGTCGGTCATCACCGGCAGGCGCGGACCCTCGGGCGTGGGCATCTGGAATCCGCCGGACTCGGTGAGCACGTAGTCGGCGTACACGGCGTCGCGTTCATTGTCGACGAGATAGTGGGCGCCCCACGTGCCGAGCGCTTCCTCGTCGGCGACCGCCAGGTACGAAAGGGTTCCCTTGGGCTTGAAGCCGGAGTCGGCGAGACGCCGGAAGGCCACCGCCATCGTGGCGGTCTCGTTGAGCATGTCGACTGCACCGCGGCCCCACACGAAGCCGTCGACGAGCTCGCCGCCGAACGGGTCACGGCTCCACCCGTCGACGTTGACGGGCACGACGTCGGTGTGGCCCATCAGCAGCAGCGACGGGGCGCTCGGGTCGCTGCCCTCGATCCGCGCCACCAGGCTGGCCCGGCCGGGCTGGGGCTCGAAGCGCTCGACGTCGAGGCCGCTGCCGGCGAGATACCCGTTGAGCAGGTCGACGCTGCGCGACTCCTGGCCCGACTCGAGGGTGCCGTCGTTGACGCACTCGTTGCGGATGAGGTCCTGGAGGAGCTCGGTGGCCTCACGGGTCGGGTCGTCGGTGCGTACAGGCATACCGGTGACCCTACGCCCGTCAGCCGGGGGGAGCGACCGTGTAGACGAGGCGTCCGTGGTCCTGATGGCGCTCGGCTTCGCCCGCGAGCACCATGTGCTCGAGGTGCGCGAAGGTCTCGCTCTCGGCCATCACGCCCCAGTGCTTGCGCGGGAAGATCTCGTGGGAGAGCTCCTGCACCGTGGCCGGGCCGAGGGCCCCCGACACCTCCTTGAGCAGCTCCATGCGCTGCTCGTGGTGACGCTTGATCGCCTCGACCCGCCCCGGCACGTCGTCGAAGGGGTGGCCGTGCGCCGGCAACCCGAGGCGCACGCCGGGGAGCTCGGCGACGAGGTCGAGGGTGGCGATGTAGCTCTTCAGCGCGTCGGCGCCGTTGCCCACCCCCGACACGTGCGGTGTGATCGACGGCAGGACGTGGTCGCCCGACAGCAGGATGCCGCCCTCCGGGTCGTAGAGGCAGAGGTGGTCGAGGGTGTGGCCGGGCGTGTGCAGGGCGGTCCACTCACGGCCGGCGAGCCGCACCGGTTCGCCGTGCACCACCCGGCGGGTGGGGTCGGGCGGAGAGAACAACATGCGGAGGGCCCGGATCATGATCCGGCGGCGCAGCGGCGGCATCGGGTGCTTGCTCCCGCCCCACGGGGTCTCGCCGCCCCACGGCACCGAGCGGCGCTGGAGCTCGGTGGTGGGGTCGTCGCGCAACGGATCGTCGAAGCGCTCGCCCTCGAGGACGGGCGCGGCCTCCACCTCGGCGACCGTGGGGATCTCGTCGGGGTTGACGTCGAACGCTTGGGCGGCGGCGGCCGCGTCGCGCTCGAGGCGTTCGGCTTCGTCGCGGGAACGGGCCCGCTCCTCGCGCCGGGTCCGGCGGTCGAGCGACCAGGTGGTGAACGCCCGGTGGGTGACGAGCTCCGCGCCCGTCTCCCGCTTGATGCGCCCGGCCCCGCCGAAGTGGTCGGGGTGCGAGTGCGTGACGATGACCGTGTGGACGTCGTCCAGTCGGTAGCCGGCGGTGCGCAGGCGGGTCTTGACCGCCTTCCACGACTGCGGGCCGGGCAGCCCGGGATCGACGACGGCGAGGCCGCGGTCGTCGACCAGCCCGTACATGTTCACGTGGCCGAGGCCCGGCATCCAGATCGGGAGCTGCATCCGCAGCACCCCCGGCGCGACCTCGGTGACCTCCTCGGAGGCGGGCTCCTGCTCCTGCTTCTTGGGCCTGGGCGCCTGCTGGTCGCCCGGCCGCCGCGCGACGTCGGTCACGCCCCGACCTTACTTGACCGCTTGGTCAAGCCATTCCGGGCGCGCGTTCGAATGCCAGCGGGGCGAACTTCGGCCAGGGGCGGGCGGCCTCGAGCACCGAGCCGGCGGCGAAGCAGAGATCGTCCTCGTGGCGGCGGGCCACGACCTGGAGGCCGACGGGGAGGCCGTCGACGAGCCCGCACGGGACGCTCGCCGCCGGCTGGCCCGTCATGTTGAACGGCGCCGTGAATGCGGCCGAGAGGCCCATGAGGTTCACCTGCTCACCCGCGACCTCGCCGACGAGCCGGCCCTCGGCCTCGAACGCGGTGGTCGCGGTCGTGGGGGTGAGCAACACGTCGACCTGCGACCACACCTCCGACGCGGCGCTGAGGAGCTCGTGGCGGCGGCGGATCGCCTTGAACAC
>DASUUL010000003.1:0-3911 GCA_036374115.1 Acidimicrobiia bacterium
CAGGACCGGTTCGACAGTCGCCGGATCGCCGACCGGCTCGAGCAGATCACCGTGCACGACGCCTTCTCGGACGGTGACCGCGCGTTCGTCGAGCGCGCCGCGATGTTCTTTCTCGCGACCGCCGACGCCGACGGCTGGCCCGACTGCTCGTACAAGGGCGGCCTGCCCGGATTCGTGCGCGTCGTCGACGACCACACCCTCGCTTTTCCCACCTACGACGGCAACGGCATGTTCCGCAGCCTCGGCAACATCCTCGTGAACCCGCGGGTCGGCCTCCTGTTCGTCGACTTCGAGCGGCCCAACCGCATGCGCGTGCAGGGGACGGCGTCGCTGCACGACGACGACGAGCTCCTCGACTCGTTCGACGGCGCCCAGCTCGTCGTACGGGTGCGCGCCGAGCGCATCTTCCCGAACTGTCCCCGCTACATCCACCGCATGGAAGTCGTGGAGCACTCCGTGTACTCGCCGCGAGCCGGCCATGTCCCTCCCACCCCCGAGTGGAAGCAGATGGACATCTTCCGGGAGTACCTTCCGGCTCCCGGGCCCGAAGCCGGCTAGAGCAACGTACCGGGCGCGCCCGGGGCTTCGTGGGCGAGGAGCCAGCGCTTGCGGTCGAGGCCGCCGCCGAAGCCGCCGAGCGTGCCGGCGCTCGTGATCACTCGGTGGCACGGCACGACCACCGGCACCGGGTTCGACCCGACGGCGTTCCCGACCGCCCGTGACGACGTCGGGCGCCCGACCGCCTCGGCGACCTCGAGGTACGAGCGGGTCTCGCCCGCTGGGATGGCGCGCAGCACCTCCCAAACGGACCGCTGGAACGGCGTGCCGGCCAGGTCGACGTCGACGTCGTCGAGGACGTCCAGCTCGCCGGCGAAGTAGGCGAGCAACCGCCTGCCGACCTCCGACCGCCCGGCGGCGTGCTCGTCGACGGCGCCGGTGCCGTCGAACGCGATCTTCCGGAGCCGCCCGTCGACGACGGCGACGTCGAGCGGCCCGATCGGGGAGTCGAGGGTGAACTGCTCGGTGCGGGTCATGGTGGTGGTCGTCATGCCGCAGTTGTAACCCGTGCGCGTGCACCTGTCTGGCCGTTTCCGGACACGGTGCCCGCGGTCCAGAGGTGCATGGCGGCGTATGCCCTCCACGGGCGCCACGCTTCGGCGTGGCGCCCGAGCTGGGCGGCCGTGACGGGAGTGGTGCCGTTCCCAGGCGACGCCTTCGCGTTGGTCTCCTGTGCGAACGCGCGGCGGAGACCGAGGTCGCCGGCCGGGAACGCGTCGGGCTCGGCGCAGGCGCGCATCGCGATGTAGTGAGCGGTCCACGGGCCGATGCCCCGGATCGACTCGAGCTCGGTGACCAGCGAGTCGAGCCCGTGGGCAGAGTCGAGCGACAGGTCGCCGGCGGCGATCGCGGCTGCGAACGCCTGGAGCGTCTCGGCGCGCGCTCCCGGTACCCCCAGCGTCGTGAGGTCGGCAGCCGCCAGCACCTCCGGGGGCGGGAACAGCCGGCCGACATCGGTGTCGCCGACCGCGACGCGCCGCCCGAGCGTGGCGACGAGCCGGCCCGCCAGGTTGGTCGCGGCCGCGACCGAGATCTGCTGGCCGAGCACCGCCCGCACGCCCACCTCGTAGGGGTCCCACGCTCCCGGGACCCGCAGGCCCGGACGCGCCGTCACCAGCGGAGCGAGCGCGGGATCGCGCCGCAGCGCGCCCGCGATCGCGCTCGGGTCGGCGCCGAGGTCGAAGATGCGCCGCGCCTGCTCGACGACGTGGATGAGCCCGTCGAGGCGGGGCAGGTCGACGGTGAGCACGAGGTGCGAGTCGCCGGGGTCGGGGCGCAGCTCCAGCAGCCCGGCGGAACCGTCGTACTCGATCGTGCGCCGGTAGCGACGCTCGTCGACGGATTCCACCCCCGGGACGGCCCGGGCGGCGAGGTACCGCGTCATCGCCCGCCAGTCGAGCGGCGGGCGGTACACGAGGCGCACGCTCAGGGCGCCGTCGGCCACGAGCGGATCACCGCGGCGACGCCGCTGCCGCAGCCCGGTCGGGGGGTAGCGGAAGATCTCGAGCATCGTCCGGTTGAACTGGCGCACGCTGCTGAACCCGGAAGCGAACGCGATCTGTGTGACCGAGAGGTCGGTCTCGTCGAGGAGGCGGCGGGCGAAGTGCGCCCGGCGCGATCGGGCGATCGCGACCGGTGACGCGCCCACGTGCTCTTCGAACAGCCGCCGCAAGTGCCGGGTCCCGACCCCGAGGCGGACGGCGAGATCGTCGGCACCGGCGTCGTCGAGGGCGCCCTGTCCGATCAGGTGCAGCGCCCGGCACACCAGCTCGGAGGGGCCGAGCCAGTCGGGCCAGCCGGGGCCCTGGTCGGGCCGGCAGCGTAGGCACGGGCGGAAGCCCTCGGCCTCGGCGGCGGCGGCGAACTCGAACCCGCGGGTGTTCTCGGCCTTGGGCTGCGCCCGGCACCCCGGCCGGCAGTAGATGCCGGTGGTGACGACCCCCTGGAAGCGCCTCTCCATACCCCCAGTTGTACGCCGCCGGCGCCGGCTGCGCTGGCCGGATCCGGACATGCCCGGAGCCGCGGTCAGCGGGCTGGTTTCACGCCCCGGCGCTCGAGGATCACGTCGAGCGCGGTGATCGCCTCCCACGGGTTGTCACCGAAATGCACCGCCTCCATGCCCACGGCCCGGGCGGCAGCGACGTTGTCGTGGTTGTCGTCGATGAACACCGCCTCCGCGGGCTCGACGCCGAGGCGATCGCAGGTGAGGCGATAGATGCGCTCGTCGGGCTTGCGCATCCCGACGGCGCTGGAGTCGACCACCACCTCGAAGAGCTCGTCGACGGGGAACGTGGCCCGCCAGGCGTCGCCGAACTCCTTCACGTTGTTGGTCAGCAGCGCCAGCGCCACGCCGCCGCGCTTGAGCTCGCGGATGCGGTGCACGATCGGCCAGTGGATGCCGAGGGGCATCTCCCGGCTGAAGCGGTGGTACGCCTCCATGTCGATCTCCTTGCCCAGCACCTCGGGAGCCCGCTTCATCACGCCCGCGAAGTACTCGTCGAGGCTGAGCTCGCCGGTCTCGAGGCGGTGCCAGTCGTGCGTGACGGCCGACGCGCTCGCGGGCGGGGCGCCGTCACTCGGGTCCCCACCGCCGACGGCCCGGCCCTCGACGCCGATGTAGGCGGTCTCGCCGAAGAGCAGCTCGAGCACCGACCCCTCGGGGTAGCCCATGTCGATCTCGAACCGGCCGATGCCCCGAAAGAGCGGGCTCGAGATCACCCCGCCGTAGTCCCACACGACCGCCGAGATCATGGAGGGGGAGGGTACCCGCCGCCGGTACGCTCTCCGCCATGCTGGAGGCGCCCGACGAGCTGCACCCGCACCTCCGCGAGCCGCGCCGGGCCGGCACCGTGCGTGTCGACATGCACTCGCACACCTGTTACTCCGGCGACGCCGTGACCACGCTCGACGAGCTGGTGGAGCGCATCGAGTGCACCGACGTCGACGTGTTGTGCGTCACCGACCATCACTCGATCCGGGGCGCCCTCGAGGCGTTGGAGCGCGACGTCGACTGCCGGGTGGTCGTGGGAGAAGAGGTCAAGACACGCGCGGGAGAGGTGATCGGGCTGTTCCTCACCGAGCGGGTCCCGCACGGGCTCGCGCCGGAGGACACCATCGCTCGCATCCGCGACCAGGGCGGGATCGTCTACGTGCCCCACCCCTTCGACCCCATTCGCCACGCGCTGCGCGAGCCCGTGCTCCGCGAGCTGTGCACCGCCGGTGCGATCGACGCGCTCGAGGTGCTCAACGCCAAGGTCGCGCTCGACCACCTGAACGACCGGGCTGCCGAGCTCGCGGCCGAGACCGGCCTGCCGGGGGGCGCCGGCTCCGACGCCCACGACCCCGCCGCCCTC
>DASUUL010000004.1:0-13700 GCA_036374115.1 Acidimicrobiia bacterium
CGCATCCGCCATAGTCCGCCGCAGCCGCGCGTGTCAGTGCGAGCACGCCCGCCTTCGCGGCCGCGTAGTGGGGATTGCTCGGAGTCGCGACCAGCGCGGCGCCGCTCGAGATGTTCACGATCGCACCACCGCCGCCCGTGACCATCCGTGGGATCGCGGCCCGGAGGTTGAAGAACGTCCCGGAGAGAACGACGGCGAGCATGCGGTGCCACGACTCGTCGGTGATCCGCTCGAACATGCCCCAGCGGGTGGTCGGCCGGTCGTGCCTGGCCATCTCGTCCATCATCTGCGCCGCGGTCTCGTTCATGTACGTGATCTCGTCGGGTACGCCCGTCGGGATGGCGGCGTTGTTCACGAGCACGTCGAGGCGGCCGAACCGGTCCACCACCGTTTCGTGCATGGCCTCGACCGAGGCGCTGTCGGAGACGTCGGCCGCGACCGCGAAGTGGTCGCCGTCCCCCGGGAGCTCGCTCGCGGCGGCGACGGCGTCCTCCTCCCGCAGATCGTTGACGGCCACGCGCGCGCCCTCCGCCGCCAGCTGGGCACAGATCGCCCGCCCGATGCCCGAGGTTCCCGCTCCCGTGACCAGCGCGACCCGTTCCTCGAAGCGTCGCATCCGGCTCACATCAACACGCCCCCGTTGACGCCGAGTGTCTGGCCGGTCACGAACGACGACTCGTCGGATGCGAGGTAGAGCGCGGTCGCGGCGAGCTCCCCGGGGGTCCCGAGCCGGCCGATGGGCGCGTTCGCGATCAGGGCGAGGACGAACGACCGTGAGAGCTTGGCGCCCAGCGGCGTGTCGATGGCCCCCGGCGCGATGGCGTTCACGCGGATCCCGTACGGCCCACCCTCGGCGGCGACCGCTCGGGTGAAGCCGAGCATGCCGGCCTTGGCGGCCGAGTAGTGCGTGAACACCGGTTGGCCCGAGAGACCACCCGCGCTCGAGATGTTCACGATCGACCCGCCGCGCCGGGGAATCATCAGGTCGAGCGCCTCGCGCGTGCAGTGGAAGCACCCTCCGAGGTGCACCCCGATCATCCGCTGGAACGAAGCGTCGGTGACACGGCGCGTGAAGTCGAAGGCCACCGAAGGCGGCCGACCGGCAGCCATGTCGCCCGCGAGCGTCTCCGCCGTCCGGTTCACGTATTCGAGCTCCTCGGGGGAGCCCTCGCCGATCCCGGCGTTGTTCACGAGCACGTCGAGGCGCCCGTAGGCATCACGGACCTCGGCGAACATCTCCCGGACTGCGTCCGCGTCCGCCACGTCGGCCGCCACCGGGTGCCCGGCCGGCGAGCCGTCCGCGAGGGACTCGATGGTGCGCCGCGCTCGTTCGATCGTCAGGTCGTTGGCCACCACCGTCGCGCCCTCGGCCGCGAAGCGGCGCGCGATCGCCTCCCCGATCCCCGATCCGGCCCCGGTCACGAGCGCGATGCGCCCCTCGAGGCGCCCGGATCCGGTCGACGTCACGGTATCGCCGCTCACATGTGCATCCCGCCGTTGGGCTCGACCGTCTGGCCGGTCATGTAGGACGCGTCGTCCGAGAGGAGGAAGGCCACGACGGCGGCGACCTCGCCGGGATCGGCCATTCTCCCGAGCGGCGTCTGCGCGGTGCCGGCGGCGACGAACGCCGGCGGGGCGGCGGCGAGCATGGGCGTGTCCATCGCTCCGGGAGCGACCGCGTTGACACGCACGCCCCACGCACCGAGCTCGGTCGCCGCCGCCCGGGTGAGGCCGAGGATGCCGGCCTTCGCCGCCGCGTAGTGGGCGCTGGCGGGAAAGCCCGTCACGGCCGCTCCGCTCGCGCAGTTCACGATCGCACCCGCGCCCTCCTCCATCATGAGCCGGGCGGCGGCGCGCGTCGAGTAGAAGGTGCCGAAGAGATGGACGCGCAGCATGCGCTCGAAGGACTCGTCGCTGATGTTCACGAAGAAGTCCCAGCGCGTCGACGGCGGCCGGCCGGCGGCCATCTCCGCCGCGATGGCGTCGATCGTGTCTGCGAACCGTTCGAGCTCACCCTCGGCGCCGAACGGGATCCCGGCGACGTTCGCGACCCCGTCGACCCGGCCGTAGCGGTCGATCGCCTCCGCGAACATCGCGTCGACGGCCGACCGGTCGGCCACGTCGGCACCGATCGCGTGGGCCTCGCCGTCGAGCTCGACAGCAGTCGCCTCGGCCCGGTCCCGGGTCAGGTCGTTCACGACCACGGCGGCGCCCTCGGCGACGAGGCGGTGCGCGGTCGCCCGACCGAGACCCGATCCCGCCCCCGTCACCAGCACGACCTTGCCCTCGAACCTCCTCATCGGCGATGCACTACTCGAAGGGATTCACGAACTCCGGCGGCTTCTCGAGCGACACGATCCGGCCGTTCTTCACCCGGGCGTTCACGACCGTCGGGTTGAACACCCGCGGGAGGGGGAACGACGCGAGCTCGACGGGCTGGGTGAAGTTCAACGTGGGCGTGAGCCCCATCGTGTCGAGCGCGGCGGTCTCGTTCAGCGCCGCCAGCACGTTGGCAGCGTCGATCTCGATCCCCGTGGCCACCTGCTCGAAGACCCACGTGGCCAGCCACGAGTTCATCGCCGAGTCGGTCCGGGCCAGATCCTTGTCGAAGGCCTTCATGTCCTTGTTGAACGCCTTGACGCCGGGAACCCCCTTCGCGCTCGCAGGCGGGTAGCTCAACACGATGTACGTGCCGTCGAGCTCGTCCTCCAGCTCGTCGAGGATCTGCGGCGTCAGGAACGCGCTGGCAGTGACGAGCGGGTCGTCGTATCCCGCTTGGTCGAGCCCCTGCACCAGACGCGCGGTCTGATCGCCGATCACGACGCCCATGATCCCGTCGGCGTCGTTCGCGGTCGCCGCCGCGATCTGCGGTGCGATGTCAGCGGTATCGAGGGGCACGACGACCTCGTTGACGACCTCGACGCCGGCGGCGTCGGCCGCCAGGCCGACGAGGGGAACGGCCTGCGCGGCCGCCGGGAGGTCCGGGTACACCAGGCTGATGCGGGTGGCACCCTGCTCGGCCAGCAGCCGCGGCATCTCGAAGAAGATTCCCGGGATCCCGCTCTGGAGAGCGAACGACACCGGGCTCGACAGGGTCGTCGGCTCGCTGGCCGTCGGGCCGATGCTCGCGATGCCCGCCTCCTCGAGGATCGGGTAGACGGACGAGCCGAGGGCGGTGAAGTTCCCCACGACCGCGGCGACGCCCTGCTCGACGGCGTCACGGGCGCACTGCTCGGCCTGGTTGGGATCGTTGTCGGTGTTGCAGACCTCGACGCGCAGCTCGTGGGTGACCCCGCTCGCGTCCTCGATGCCACCGGCCTCGTTGATCGCCTCCGCCCGGGCCTCGACCGCCCCCGACACCTCCGGATTCGACGATCCGGCCGCGGCGACGTCGAACTCCCCGATCGTCATGATCGTGATCGGGTCGCCCTCGTCCTGCTGGCCGCGCTGGCTGTCGGCGGCGGCCACCGGCGCGGCCACGAGCAACCCCGCGCTGAGCGCGGCGACGACGAACGCGACCCGGCGCATGCTCCTCATGACCGACCCCCCTGTGCGCCCGGCTGGCGCCCGGCAGGTAATTCTACAATTTTTGGACATACGGTCAAGAGACTGAAGACAATTATCTTCTCCAAACCGTATGCAATCGGTACGCGAAGAGTTCCACTCGACCGCGCGGGCGGCGGCGGCGGCAAGATTCCACAAGTCTTGTGCTAAAGATTCACCGACTGTATCGTTTTGCCCCGATGAGCGAGCACCCGAACGCGCTGCTGCTACGCCGGCTCTACGACGCGTACGCCCGCCGCGACCGCGACACCATCTGCGAGATCATCGATCCGGACTGCCGCTGGAACATCCCCGGCCGGGGCCCCCGAGCCGGCACGCACGTGGGGATCGACGCGATCCTCGAGTTGTTCCGCGACCTCATGCGCGCAAGCAAGGGCAGCGCCGAGATCGAGCTGCACGACGTGCTCGCCAACGACTCGACTGCGGTGGCGCTCCAGACCGGGCGGGCCACCATCGACGGGCGCACCAGCGCCCTCCGGGAGGTGCTCGTGCACACGATCGCCGGCGGCAAGGTCGTCGACATGCGCGAGTACCAGTTCGACCTGTACGCGTTCGACGAGATGATGGGATGAGAACGATGGCCGAGACCGGCACCACCACCTACGCCACCAGCTCGTCCTTCGTCGCCCAGAGCGACGAACTGCCGTGGGCGCCCTTCCCCGGTGTGGACGGTGGAGGCTTCAAGCTGCTGCGCGTCAACCGTGACATCGGCGGGATGACCTCGCTGCTGTGGATCCCCCCGGGTACCCGGGGGCCGATGCACAAGCACTGCGGAGCAGGCGAGTACCTGATCCTCAGAGGGCACATCGCCTTCGGCGACCGGATGCTCGGTCCCGGTGACTACTTCTTCGAGCCCGCCGGCCTGGTGCATTCCGAGCCGCCTCCGGACGAGGACGTGGTCATGCTCGTCGTCTCCTACGGCCCCATCGCGACGAAGACCCCCGAGGGTGCGCCCGGCCCGCTCGTCGACGTCGACCTGCTCGAGCGGTTCTGGGAGCGGGCGCTCGCGCAGGCCCGTGAAGGCGCCCCCCTCGACGGCCCGACGCTCGCCACGGTGTAGTCCCGGGCGGTTACGGCCGGATTCGCATCGGCGCGCCCAGCGCCGTCTCACGCACCTCGAGACCTTCGCGGCGCTGGGCGCGATGGGCGGCGAGGCGGGCCCGGTACTCCGGGCTCATCGCCGAAGGCATCCACTCGTTGTCGTCGCTCAGGGTGACGTCGACCCGGGCCACACCGGGGAGGGCCTCCACGCGCTCGCGGGCTCCCGACGCCAGCGACGGCCCCATGAGGCAGGTCGGTTCGGTGACACGGATCGCGAGGGACACGACCGCGCCTGCCGGCGACTGCTCCACGGTCACGTGAGTGACCAATCCCATCTCGACGATCCCGGCGGGCACGCCCGCCACCTCGCTACACGGGTCGTGCACCTCGTCGAGGGCGGCGCGGACGTCGGAAACGCCGATCACCGAACGGTCCCCCGTGACGCGCTCACGTCGCGGTAGCGGCCGCGACACGTCCGCCCGTCCACGGTTCGGCGAGCTCTCCCCGGTCGGAGAACTCATCGCCCGCCGACTGGCGCGCCATCTCGTCGAGATCGAGACCGATGAGGCGCGCCGCGTTGCCGCTGAGGATCTTCGCCTTGATCTCCTCGGTCAAGGGCGGCACGCCGTACCCCTCGGTGAGCAGCGGCGGGAACTCGAAGTTCCAGAACCTCTCGATGAGGGGCCTCGGGTGGAACGCGACGCACCCGGTCGCCCAGATGATGCGGTCCTCGGCGCCGAACGAGAGGAACGCACCGAGCACCTCGGCGAACTTCATCGGCGCATTGGGCAGGAACGACGTCGCGCCCTCGAGGTTGATCACTGCGTTCGGGAACCGCGCCATCTGGAGGGCGGTCTCCTCGAGGAACGCCATTCCGCCGTGGACGATCTCGATGTTGAGGTTCGGGAAGGCGGCGAACGCGGCCTCCATGTCCTCGACGCGGAACGGCTCCATCGGCATCGGCCCGAGCGGGAGCGCCTTGTGCACCGCAACGGTCTTGAGGCCGCGTTGCTCGGCCCGTTCGAGGATGGGGAAGATCACCTCGGGGTCGTCCATTCGGAAGCTGTGCGGGACGCCGTCGATGATGTCGAGGGGATAGAGCTTCAGCCCCACGACCCCGTCCTCCTCCACGAGGCGGTCGATCTCCTCGAGCGGGTCGAGATGCCACGGGCTCACGGCGCCGTACAGGGCGACGCGACCGGGATAGCGGTCGCGTAGCTCCTTGCCCACCCAGATCGGCGAGCCGCCGTCGTGCATGGTCCCCCACTGGGGGACCTCGTGGTAGATGCCGGCGTCGGTCTGGCTCTCCGCGAACAGCGCGTGCGCGAGCAGGTCGGGATCCGGTGCCGACATGAAGCGATCGAAGTCGAGGGTGTACTCGGGCTCGTCGCGAGGCGCCGAGCTGGCACAGAGCCCGTAGAGCATCGTCGAGAGCTGTCCCATCACCTGCGGGTTCTTGATGTTCTCGGGAGTGAAGTTGTAGGCGTGCAGCACGGTGTCGAGAACGAACGTGCCGTCGATCATGGGGTCCCCCTGTCCTCGAAGCGGACACTCCTCACGAATGAGACGGGCATCCACCACTTCGTAGAACGATCCTAAGATCGGTGCGCATGGACGGCAATGGCACGAAGGTGCCGTTTCGCCGGGCGGTGCCGGGGGCGGCCGGCGGCGACGCGCTCGACGCGTCCGATCTGCGCCACGTCCTCGCCTTGCTCGAGGACGTCGAACGGGCGGCGACACTCGACGGGTTCCGCCGGGCCACCCTCGACGGTCTCGCGGGGCACTTCGGGCTCCGGCGCAGCACGTTCTTCCTGAGCGAGCCGATCCGCCCCGGGGTCGGCGCCGACACCGTCGACGGGATCGAGAACGGCTTCCCGCCCGGCGTGCTCGAGGAGTACGTCGACCGCTACGTCGCCGCCGACGTGTTCCGGACGCCGGCCGCGAGCGTGATCCTGCACCGCCACGGCTACGCGCAGCTCGGCGAGCTGCTACGGGCCGGTGGCCCCGACGCCCGGCGGTACCTCGACGATTTCCTGCTGCGCCACCACATCGGCGCGCAGCTGAGCGTGCGCCTCGACACCCGGGGGCCGAAGGACGGTGTGGTGACCATCCTCGGTCACGACGAGCGCGACGTCGGACCGCGCGAGTGGGCGGTGCTGGCGGCGCTGCGCCCGCATCTCACCAACCTGCTGGTGCGGCACCTCGCGACCGTGCCCCACGGCGTGAAGACCGCGAACCTGACGTCTCGCGAGCGGGAGGTCGCCGAGCTCGTCGCCGCGGGCTGGAGCAACCGCGAGATCGCGTCGAGCCTCTTCCTGAGCGAAGACACGGTGAAGAAGCACCTGTCCGGCGCGATGGCGAAACTGCGTGCCCGCAACCGCACCGAGCTCGCGCTCGCGTGGGTCGCCTCGTAGGGATCCGCTCTCCCGGGCCTTCCCGCCCCCGGATCCGCCACTGGCACCTTCGTGCCATTGCAGTCGAGGCACGGGAACCGCATGCTACGGAGCGAGGCCCGAGGCGCGGCCGGATCGCGCGAGAGGAGCGGCAATGCAGGGACTCACCGGAAAGGTCGCGATCGTCACGGGAGGCGCGAGCGGAATGGGAGCGGCCTCGGCCCGCCGTCTCGCGGCCGAGGGCGCGAAGGTCGTCGTCGCCGACCTCCAGGAGGAGCTTGCCAAGGAGGTCGCGGCCGATCTGCCCGACGCGGTGGCCGTCGCCGCCGACGTCGCGACCGTCGAGGGCACCGACGCATACGTGCGGGCGGCGGTGGACGCCTTCGGCCGCGTCGACCTGTTCCACAACAACGCCGGGTACGGCGGCGATCTCGTGCCGATCTGGGAGATGACCGTCGAGCAGTTCGACCACACGATGGCGGTGAACGCGCGTGGTGCCTTCCTGGGCCTGCGGGCCGTGCTCGGGCGCATGGCCGAACAGGGCGACGGCGGCGCCATCGTCAACACTGCGTCCCTCTCGGGCATGCGGGGCGTCCCCGGCCAGGCGGCCTACGGGCCGTCGAAGCACGCGGTCGTCGGGCTCACGAAGGTCGCCGCCCTCGACGCCGCGCCCATCGGCGTGCGGGTGAACGCGGTCTGCCCCGGCCTCGTGCGCACGCCGATGCTCCAGGGGCTGATCGACGTCGCCCCCAAGGAGCTCATCGACGGCATGCTCATGCGGGTCCCGGCGGGCCGCCTGGCGGAAGCCGACGAAGTCGCCAACCTCGTGGTGTGGCTCCTCAGCGACGAGGCCGCGTACGTGAACGGAGCCGCCTACATCGCCGACGGTGGAATCGCCGCGGCCTGACCGGCCTCATCTTCATCGGGCTCGTGGTCCATCGGGCGCGTGGTCCATCGGGCGCGTGTGGTCACACCACGAGGAGGTCCTGCACCGCGCCGCGGAGGTGGGCGTGGTCCACGTGGCCGAGCTCGTCCTCGAACAACTTCGCCCCCACCTCGGCGTCCATGACCGTGCCGGCGAGATCGCTCATCGAATCGACCGAGATGGTGGCGCACATGTCGTAGCCGCGCGCGGGCACGCCCGCCCTCGCCGCCGCCGCCGCCGACGCGCCGCCATCGGCGTGGAGCTGCTCGTACGCACGGGGCAGCGGATCGGCCAGGGCGAGCGCCAGCGGACCATGCTGCTCGAGCCACCAGCGGCTGAGCTCGTCGATCGAGATCGCGGAGTCGCGGCGGCCGGCGAGCGCGACGAAGAGGGCGCCGTCGCCGGCGAGGAAGCGGTGCGCGCTCCCGACGATCACCGCGCTCCGCAACGGATCGGCGGTGTCGTCGAGCGTGGCGAGGATGCCGTCGACGAATCCCACCGCGTCGGCGAGACCGCCGCCGCCGGCGGCGGTGAGCTCGATCACCGCGTCGACGGGTTCGAGTTCGGCGCGTTCGCCCATCACGGCCGCCAGCGGGTCGTCGGGACGGCGCGTACCGATCCGGATCGAGCCCCCCGAACCGACACGAGCCCGACAGAGCGGCCCGACGCGCCTCACCGCCGCCGCGAGCGGGGTGGGACCGCCGGAACCGGCGGCGACGACGACGACGGCGCGGGCACGGACGTCGTCGGGCTTCGTGGTGGACACCGGACCTCTCGTCTCGGGCGGTTGCCGCTGGCGCGGGCGGGGCGGCCGTGAGATTATGCCGGACGAAATCGTCGAACAATGTCGGGCCGCGGCGACGACCGGGCACCGGCGACCGGGGGGTGGAGCCGTGCGCGTCGACATCACGGTGAACGGCGCGGCGCAGGAGCACGAGGTCGAACCGCGCATGCTCCTCGTCCAGTACCTGCGGGACACGGTCGGCCTGACCGGCACCAAGGTCGGCTGCGACACCTCCTCGTGCGGCGCCTGCACGGTGCTCGTCGACGGGGAGTCGGTGAAGTCGTGCACGATGCTCGCCGCCCAGGCCGACGGCGCCAGCGTGACGACGATCGAAGGTCTGGCGTCGAACGGTGCGCTCCATCCGGTGCAGCAGGCCTTCCACGAGCACCACGGCCTCCAGTGCGGCTTCTGCACCGCCGGCATGGTCATGGCGACCGTGTCGCTGCTGGCCGAGCATCCCGACCCGACCGAGGCGGACGTCCGGAACGGGCTCGAGGGCAATCTCTGCCGCTGTACCGGCTACCAGAACATCGTGAAGGCGGCACTCGCGGCCGCCCAGAGCTCGGGGGCACGGCCATGACCACGGTGATCGGCACCCGGGTGCTCCGGCGCGAGGACCAGGCGCTGCTGACCGGGACCGCGCGTTTCGTCGACGACATCCGCATCCCCGGGATGTTGCACGCCAAGCTCGTACGGAGTCCGTTCGCCCATGCGCGCATCGCGTCGATCGACACGACCGAGGCGGCGGCCATGCCCGGCGTTCGCGCCGTGCTCACCGCGGCCGATCTGCAGGACGACTTCGAGACCCCGCTCCCGTGCGCCTGGCCCGTCACACCCGACATGGTGAACCCGCCGCATTGGCCCCTCGCGTCCGGCGAGGTCCACTACGCCGGCGACGCGGTCGCCGTCGTCGTCGCCGACTCCCCGGCGGCGGCGCGCGACGCGGTCGAGGGCGTGGTCGTGGAGTACGAGGAGCTCCCCGCGGTCGTCGACCTCGAGGACGCGCTGAGCGACTCGGTGCTCGCTCACTCCGACCTCTCGAGCAACACGTCCTACACCTGGCCGCTGACACCCGATCCGGACGCGGTCGAGCGAGCGTTCGCCGACGCCGCGTTCACCGTGAAGGAGCGGTACGTCCACCAGCGGCTCATCCCCATGGCAATCGAGCCGCGCGGCGTCTGCGTCGTTCCCGAGCCGTACGGGGGGAACTTCACCGTCTACTCGGCGACCCAGATCCCCCACATCCTCAAGGTGCAGCTCGGTATCTGCACCGGTCTCCCCGAGCACAAGCTGCGCGTCGTCGCGCCGTCGGTCGGCGGCGGCTTCGGCTCGAAGCTGGACGTGTACTCGGAAGAGGTCCTGTGCCTCGCGCTCGCCCGCCGCCTGCGGGCTCCGGTGCGCTGGACCGAGGAGCGGGGCGAGAACACCCAGGCGACGGTGCACGGCCGGGGCCAGATCCAGGAGATGGAGCTCGCCGCCGACGCCGATGGGCGCATCACGGCGGTGCGGGCCAACGTGGTCGCCGACATGGGCGCCTACCTCCAACTCGTGACGCCCGGTGTCCCCCTGCTCGGGGGCTTCATCTACCACGGCGTCTACGACGTCCCCGCGTACTCCTTCACGTGCACGGGCGTGTTCACGAACTGCACGCCCACCGACGCCTATCGGGGGGCCGGCCGTCCCGAGGCGACGTACGCGATCGAACGGGCGATCGACGCGCTGGCTCGCGAGGTCGGTGTCGATCCGGTCGAGATCCGGCGGCGCAACTTCATCACCGCGGACGCATTTCCCTACCAGACCTCGGCCGGTCTCACCTACGACAGCGGCAACTACGGCGCCGCGCTCGAAGCGGCGCTCGACCTCACCGGATACCAGGCGCTTCGCGACGAGCAGGCCACGCGGCGCGAGCGCAACGACTCCAAGCACCTCGGCATCGGGATCTCCGCCTACGTCGAGATGTGCGGGCTCGCACCCAGCCGTCTCCTCTCGCAGCTGAGCTTCGGCGCCGGCGGATGGGAGCACGCGGAGGTCCGGGTGCTCCCCACCTGCAAGGTCGAGGTCGTCACCGGAACCGCACCGCACGGCCAGGGCCACGAAACGTCGTGGGCGATGATCGTCGCCGACAAGCTCGGCGTCGCCGTCGACGACGTGGAGGTTCTCCATTCCGACACCGCGATCTCGCACCTCGGCCTCGACACCTACGGCTCGCGCTCGCTCGCGGTCGGCGGCACCGCCATCTGCGTGGCGTGCGACAAGGTCATCGAGAAGGCGAAGGCGATCGCGGCCCACCAGTTCGAGGCGGCCGAGGCCGACATCGAGTTCTCCGGCGGTGCGTTCCACGTCCGGGGCACACCCTCCCGCGTGCTACCGCTCCCGGCCGTCGCCTTCGAGGCGTTCACCGCCCACAACCTTCCCGACCACATCGAGCCCAATCTCACCGCGAGCGCGTCCTACGATCCCGAGAACTTCACCTTCCCGTTCGGCGTCCACGTCGCCGTCGTGGAGATCGACGGAGACACCGGCGAGATCGAGCTGACCCGCTACGTCGCCGTCGACGACTGCGGCAACCAGGTGAACCCCCTCATCGTCGAGGGTCAGGTGCACGGGGGGGTCGTCCAGGGCATCGCCCAGGCCCTCTACGAGGAGGCCGTCTACGACGAGGCCGGCCAGCTCCGCACCGCCTCGCTCGCCGACTACCTCGTCCCCTCGGCCGCCGACGTCCCGAACCTCGAGCTCGGGCACACGGTCACGCCGAGCCCCGTCACGCCGCTGGGCGTCAAGGGTGTGGGAGAGGCGGGGACGATCGGCGCCGCGCCGGCGGTGATCAACGCGGTGATCGACGCGCTCGCACCCCTCGGCGTGACCGACATCGAGATGCCGGCCTCGCCGCAGCGGGTCTGGCGGGCGATGCGTGACGCACCGACTACAGCCGGAGGTGGCCGATGATCCCCGCGCCGTTCGAGTACGTCCGCGCCACCTCGGCGGCCGAGGCGGTCGCCGCCCTCGGCGAGTACGGCGAAGACGCCAAGGTGCTCGCCGGTGGGATGTCGCTGCTCCCGTTGATGAAGCTTCGGCTCGCCACGCCGACGGTGCTGGTCGACGTCGGCCGCATCGGCGACCTCTCGTACCTGCGCGACGGCGGCGACCACGTCGCGATCGGGGCGTTGACCAGGCACCGCGACCTCGAGACGAGCGAGCTCCTCGAACGCGAATGCGGCGTCCTCCGCGGCGTCGCCGCGGAAGTCGGCGACAACCAGGTGCGCCATCGCGGCACGCTCGGCGGCTCGGTCGCCCACGGTGACCCGGCCTCCGACCTGCCCGCCGTGCTGCTCGCCCTCGACGCCACCCTCGTGGTCACCGGGCCGTCGGGGTCACGAGAGGTCGGAGCGGCGGAGTTCTTCCTCGGCTTCCTCGAGTGCGCGCTCACGCCCGACGAGCTGCTCACCGAGATCCGGGTTCCGAAGGTCGGTTCGCACGGCTGGAGCTACCAGAAGTTCAACCGGCGTGCCCAGGACTGGGCCATCGTCGGCGCGCTCGCGGTGAAGATGAACGGCTCCGCCCGCGTCGCCCTGGTGAACATGGGGCCGACTCCACTGCGCGCCGCCGCCGTGGAGGCGGCGCTCGCCGACGGCGCGCCGGCGACCGATGCCGCCGACCGCGCCGCCGAGGGGACCGAACCGACCTCCGATCTCAGCGCGACGCCCGAGTACCGCGAGCACCTCGCCCGCGTGCTGACACGTCGAGCCCTCGAGCAGGCGCTCACTTGAGCGGCGCGCGCCCGAACGGAGCCCCGCGAAACCAAGACCTTCTGACCGAGAGACCGTGCGACCCGAGCGAGAGGACAACCCGATGACGACCATCGAGCGTGAAGCGACGAACCCGGCCGCGGTCGGCGACCCGCAGAGCCCCGGGTTCCACCAGTGCTGGTACGTCGTGGCGCTCGCGGACGAGCTCGACGGCGCGTCGCTGCTCTCGAAGGACTTCCTCGGCGGCCGCGTGGTCGTCTACCGCACCGCCGACGGCTCGCCCGCCGTCCTCGGCGCGTACTGCGCCCACGTGGGCGCCGACCTGGGCGTCGGCACTCTCGAGGGCGAGGAGGTGGTCTGCGCTTTCCACCATTTCCGCTACGGCCCCGACGGGAAGTGCACCGGGGTCCCCGGCGGGCACGAGATCCCGGAGAAGGCTCGCGTGTTCTCGTATCCGGCGCGTGAGCAGTGGGGCGCGATCTGGGCGTTCAACGGGCCCGAGCCGCTCTACGACGTGCCGGCGTGGCGCGACTACGAACCCGATCAGCTGGTGACGCGCGTGCACAAAACCGATCCATTCCCGGTCGAGCCCTGGATCATGGTGACGAACTCCTGGGACTTCCTCCATCTGCGCGAGCTGCACGGGATGGAGTTCGACGAGGACCCCCACGACATCCGCACTCCGAATCCCTACGTCCACGAGTACGACACTGCGTTCACGATGCCCAACATCGGCCGCATGGAGCAAAGAATCCGCCAGAGCGGGACCAACACCGTCGCGCTCTGCGCCACCGTCAACGGTGAGGACAGCATGGCGTTGTTCTGCGCGACGCCGGTTCGCGACGGCCTCACCGAGAGCTACAGCTTCGCCGCCACACTCGATACGCGCGACGGGAGCCCCGAGCAGGACGAAGCCGTCGAGATGCGGCTCGCGATCCAGGAGGCGTTCAGCGACCAGCTCCTCGCCGACGACACGCCCGTGCTCTCGACGATCCGTTTTCGCGAGGGAGCGCTGCTGGCGGGCGATCGCATGCTCGCCCGCTACCTCCGCTTCGTGCGGCAGTACCCCCGAATGGACGCCGCCGGCTTCGTGACCTGAGCCGCGTCGGCGGCACGCTTCATCCGGGCGCGTCGACGGCCCGCAAGCCGTCGACGAGCACCCCGACGTAGCGCTCGAACCCGTCGGGCGTCGGGCGGCCACCCTCGTTGGCGGCGTCGCCCACGCCCACGAGCAGTGCCGAGATGTC
>DASUUL010000005.1:0-2197 GCA_036374115.1 Acidimicrobiia bacterium
CCACTTGAGCCGCGACGCCACGTAGTCGGCTGTCCAGATGAACGACGAGCCCAGCGCCGCCAGCTGCTCGGGCTCGGTGAGCGTCGCCGTCCCGACGACGTCGGCCCACCCGTCGATGCGGATCGGCTCGCCCACGGGTGAACCGGGGCTGAGCTCGACAGTGTGGCGATACGCGGCCTTGAGGAGATCGGGGCGCTGGTGCTCGGCGGTGGGATACAACCAGAGCCGGTTGGCGTGCACGCCGAAATGGCGGCCATCTTCTCGGAGGCCACCCTTGCGGACGTCGATGATCTGCTCGCCCTCGAGGAGGGCTCGCACGATCGCCGCCCACTCCTTGAACGCGGGAACGGACACGGGGCCAGGATAGGAGACGAGTGGACGAGACGATCCTGTCGGAAGGTTCACGCCTGGCGGCGTACTTCGCGTTCCCGTCGGTGGGTTCGGCGGCGGTGCCGGGGCTGGTGCTCTGTCACGGGTTCCCGCGCGGGCCCCGCGGCGCCGCCAGCTCCGCGGCCACGTACCCGGAGCTCGCCGATCGGGTCGCTCGGGAGGCGGGGTGGGCGGCCCTGGCGTTCAACTTTCGCGGCACCGGCACCTCGGAGGGCGATTTCTCGATCGCCGCCTGGCGGGCCGATCTGCGCGCGGCGGTGCGTGCTCTCGGACAGCGGACGGCGGGCGTGTGGGTCGCCGGGATGGCCGAGGGCGGTGCGCTGGCGCTCTGCGAGGCCGCCGCGGATCCCGAGGTCGGCGGTGTCGCCACGCTCGCGACGCCCGCTTCGTTCCAGGACTGGGTACGCAACCCCGGCCGGTTGCTCCAACTCGCTCGCGGGGTCGGCATGGTGCGCACGGCCGGCTTCCCGACCGACGCGGGAGCGTGGGGCCGCGAGGTCGGAACGCTCGATCCCCTTGCGTGTGCACGGGCGCTCGCGCCCCGGCCCCTCCTCGTGCTCCACGGCACCGACGACGACGTCGTCGCCCCGGACGCCGCCCGGGCGCTCTGCGACGCCGCCGGAAGCACCGCGGAGCTGCACCTGGTGCAGGGTGCGGGCCACCGCCTGCGTCACGACCCGCGTGCGGTCGCGGCCTTGCTGGGCTGGCTGGAGCGCCAGACACCTTGACCCTCGGGCGTCAGGAGGCGTCGTCGTCGCTGCGTGTGCGCGCCGCCGCGAGCACCGCACGCAGCGTGTCGTCGAGGTCGATGCGAGGGGACCAACCGGTCGCGGCTTGGAGCTTCGCCGGATCGCCCACCAGGCGGGGGACGTCGACGGCACGTACGAGCTCAGGATCGACCGCGATCCGCAGCTCGCGGGGCGACAAGCCGACGAGCCGTTCGGCCACCTCGCCGACGCTCACGCCCCGGCCCGAGCACACGTTGTAGGCCTCCCCCGGATCGCCGTGCTCGGCGAGGAGCCGGTACGCGCGCACGACGTCGCGCACGTCGCTCAGGTCGCGCACCGGATCGATGGAACCGAGGGCGACCTCGTTGGTGGCGTGCCGCTCGGCGCGGGCGATCCGACTGGCGATGCCGGGTACGAGGAACCGCGCCGACTGCCCCGGACCCGTGTGGTTGAACGCCCGGACCCGGATCGTGGCGCGATCGTCTCCGAGGAACGCCTGGAGCGCGAGGAGATCGGCGGCCGCCTTGCTCGCGCCGTACGGCGTGAGCGGCCGCAGCGGCGCGTCCTCGGCGAGCGGGAGGTCCTGTGGACGAACGGCGCCGTACACGTCGGCGCTACCGACGACGACCACGCGCTCCACACCCGCGGCCTTGCAGGCGCGCAACACGTGCAGGGTGCCCTCCGCGTTCACCCGGAACACGTGCGCGGGGGCGTCCCAGCTGGCGCCCACGTGGCTGACGGCGGCCAGGTGGAACACCACTTGCGGTCGGGCGGCGGCGATCGCTCTCCGCACCGCTTCGGCATCGCCAACGTCGACGGCGCCGGGCCCGTGACGGTCGAGCGTGGCGACGTCGTCACCGGACGCCTCGAGGTGGGCGGTGAGATGGCGCCCGACGAACCCGGCGCTACCGGTGACGAGGGCCCTCACGGTGCGACGGCTGTCGCGTGCAGCCGGCGGTACAGGTCGACCAGCTCGTCGGCAGCGCGGGGCCACGTGTAACGCCCGGCGCGCTCGCGACCCCGTGCCACCAGTTCGGCGCGCCGAGCCTCGTCGGTGAGCGCATCGGTGAGGCCGGCGC
>DASUUL010000006.1:0-14983 GCA_036374115.1 Acidimicrobiia bacterium
CCCGAACGTGCCGATCGTCTACGAGGTCGACCGCATCCGCGACGGCAGGAGCTTCACCACCCGTCGCGTCGTGGCGATCCAGCACGGGCGGGCGATCTTCAACCTGGCGGCGTCGTTCCAGATCCACGAGGGCGGGCCGGACCACCAGGACCCGATGCCGGAGGTCCCGGATCCCGAGTCGGTCCCCACGTTCAAGGCCCGCATCGAGCCGTACCTCGACCGCCTCGGACCGGACTTCGTGGAATGGCTCGTGCGTGAGCGCCCGATCGACTCGAGGCCGGTCGACGAGCCGCGCTGGCTCGACCCCAAGCCGCGCCCGCCCGAGCAGGACGTGTGGATCCGGGCGAACGGGGCGCTGCCCGACGATCCGCTGCTGCACCAGTGCGTCGTCGCCTACGCCTCGGACCTCACGCTGCTCGACACCGCGATGTTGCCGCACGCGGTGTCGTACACGGACGACCACTACATGATCGCCAGCCTCGACCACGCGATGTGGTTCCACCGGCCGTTCCGCGCCGACGAGTGGCTCCTGTACCACCAGAGGAGCCCGTCGGCGTCGGGAGCGCGGGGTATCGCCGAGGGCGCGATCTTCTGCGAGGACGGCACGCTCGCCGTCACCGTCATCCAGGAGGGCCTGATGCGCCCGCTGGGGAAGGCACCGGCCGCGTCCTAGTCTTCGGGGCATGCCGTCTCCCGACGGGCGCATCGACCTCCGCTCCGACACCGTCACGACCCCGACGCCCGCCATGCGCGAGGCCATGGCGTCGGCTCCGGTGGGTGACGACGTGTTCGGCGAGGACCCGACGATCAACCGGTTCCAGGAACGGGCCGCGGCCTCGCTCGGCATGGACGCCGGTCTGTACGTGCCGTCCGGGACGATGGCCAACCAGATCGCGCTCCGGACGCTCGGGCGCCCCGGTACCGCGTTGCTGTGCGCCGAGGACGCGCACGTGTACCGCGTCGAAGGCGACGCCACCGGCGACTCCGGTCTCGTGGTGCGCGCCGTCCCGGACGACGGCGGCAGGTTCGGGCCCGGCGACGTCGAGCGTGCGGTCGCGGCCGATCCGGTGCCGTCGCTGGTCACGATCGAGAACACGTATGCCGCCGGCAACGGCCGTCCCTGGCGCGTCGACGAGGTGCGGGCGGTGGGCGCCGCCGCCGCCGCCCACGGGCTGGCCGTGCACTGCGACGGTGCCCGGATCTGGAACGCGTCGATCGCGCTGGGCGTGCCTGCCGGCGAGCTCGTGGCCCCGGCCACGACCGCGATGTTCTGCATCTCGAAGGGGCTGAGCGCGCCCGTCGGTTCCGTGCTCTGCGGTCCCGGCGACGTCGTGGCCGAGGCGCGTCAGTGGCGGCGCCGCCTCGGCGGCGCGATGCGCCAGGCGGGCGTGATCGCGGCCGCCGGGCTGGTGGCGCTCGACACCATGATCGAGCGTCTCGCCGACGATCATCGCCGGGCTCGGCACCTCGCCGACGCGCTCGCCGAGTGCTTCCCCGGGAGCGTCGACCCGGAGGCCATCGAGACGAACATGATCTTCGCGGCGCGCGACCGGCTGCCGGTCGACTTCCTCGATCGCCTCCGCGCCGACGGGGTATGGGCTCTCGCGCTCGGCGACCACGTACGGTTCGTGACGCACAAGGACGTCGACGACCACGATCTGGAGCGCGTCGTCAAGGTGCTCGACGAGATGGGGGGCTGATCCATGCGGGTCTTGATCACCGGCTGTTCGACGGGCTTCGGGCGTGCGACCGCGGTCGAGCTCACCAAGCGCGGGCACGAGGTCGTGGCGACCGCGCGCCGCCCCGAGACGATCGACGATCTCGACGTGACCGCACGGGTGCGCCTCGATGTCGACGACGACGCGTCCGTTGCGTCCGCCGTCGCCGAGGCCGGTCCGATCGACGCGCTCGTCAACAATGCCGGCTTCGGCATCACCGGCCCGATCGAGCGCGTTCCGATCGCCGAGATGCACCGGATGATGGAGACCAACGTCATGGGCGCCGTGCGCATGATCCAGGCCGTCATGCCCGGCATGAGAGCGCAGGGAAGCGGCGCGATCGTCAACGTCACGTCGCTCGCCGGTCGGGTCGCCGGGCCGCTCGGCGGTGCCTACGCCGCCACGAAGCATGCGCTCGAGGCGATCTCGGAAGCGCTCCACTTCGAGGTCGGCCACTTCGGGATCCGCGTGCGTGTGGTCGAACCGGGTTTCTTCGAGACCGACTTCCAGGCCAAGGAGCCGCGGTTCGGGCTCGACACGCCGCCCTACGACGAGCTCGACCGGCTGTGGGCGAGCGCGTTCGAGCGCCTTCAGGGAGGCGAAGCGGCCCCCGGCGCCGAGCCCGTGGCCCAGGTCATCGCCGACGCGGTCGAGAGCACCGAGCGCAAGCTCCGCTGGCCGGTTGGCGTCGACGCCGACATGGTCCTCGCCGCGCGTACCACGATGGACGACGAGCAGTTCGAGGACGCGATGCGGGGGGTTCTCGGCCTCGAGTGGTAGTCGGTTGGTCGTCGCCCCGGCGCGGGCGGGACGTGACCCGGGGGCCGCGGCTCGATTCGGTACGGTGGGCGCGGTGACGGTCGAGAGCAGCGTGCCCGCGAGCGCGCTGGCGGTCTACGCCCACCCCGACGACCCCGAGATCTCCGCCGGCGGCACGCTCGCGGGCTGGGCCGAGGCGGGCACCGACGTGTGGGTGCTCATCACGACCCGGGGCGACAAGGGCACCCAGGACCCGAACGCCGACCTCGAGGAGCTCGCCCGGGTTCGCGTCGACGAGACCGCCAAGGCCACGGCGCTGCTCGGCTTCGTCGACCACTTCCACCTCGACTACTCCGACGGTGACCTGCCCGACGACGCCGCGCTGCGCGGCATCATCACGCGCTACGTCCGGGAGCTCCGGCCCGAGGTGGTGGTGTGTCCCGACCCCACCGCCGTGTTCTTCGGCGACCGCTACTTCAACCATCGCGACCACCGGGTGACCGGATGGGCGACGCTCGACGCCGTCGCACCCGCGGCCGGGAGCCCGCACTACTTCCCCGAGCACCTCCGTGACGGGCTCGACGTACACGACATCCGGGCGGCCTACCTCTCGGGGACGCTCGAACCCAACTGCTGGATCGACATCACCAACACCATGGAGCGCAAGATCGACGGGTTGTTCTGCCACGAGAGCCAGCTCGTCGAGACCGGCGAGTGGTTCCGCCAGTTCCTGCGCGAGCGCGCCGAGGAGGCCGGGAGGGTCGCGGGCGTGCAGTACGCGGAGGGGTTCCGCCGCCTCAGCTTCGGCGGGTGACGGCGGGGTTCGTGCGCGAACCGGTCGCCCGGCCGGTACTCCTGCACAAACAAGGTCCGGGTCACTCGGGTTGGTTGCGCTTCCACTCCGCCATCGCCCGGAGCACGAGCACGGCGATGACACCGACGCCGCTGGCGGCCATCGCGGCGGCGACGAGCGCGCCGGTGACGAGCGCGAGGCCGCAGTCGCCCTCGCAGCTCACGTCGACGAGTCCGTAGCCGATCATCCCTCCGAGCAGGCCCGAGAGCACGACCGCAGCGAACGCGAGGAGATACGCAGTGCGCGACGGCAGTCCCGGGTGCGTGCGGTCGTCAGGCATGGGAGCCGAATCGTAGGATCGAATCGTGGCTCCCATGGAATGGCTCGTGGCCGGGGCGGTCGTGGAGGTCGACGGCCGGCTCCTGATGGTGCGCAACCGGCGCCGGGGCGGCACGACCGACTGGAGCACCCCTGGAGGAGTGATCGACGCCGAGGATCCCTCCCTCCTGGAGGGCCTGACCCGCGAGGTCGAGGAGGAGACCGGCATCCGGGTACGGCGCTGGGAGGGGCCGCTCTACGAGGTGCAGGCGGTGGCCCCCGACCTCGGATGGGTCATGCGCTGCGAAGTCCACCGCGCGGTCGAGTTCGAGGGCGAGGTCCGCGTCGACGACCCCGACGGGATCGTCGTCGAGGCGGCGTTCGTGCCGCCCCGGGAGTGCCGGGTGCTGCTCGACGACTGCTTCCAGTGGGTCGCGGAGCCACTGGGGGAATGGCTCGACGAGCGGTGGGGGCCCGGCGAGGCGCGCGGTTACCAGTACGAGGTGCGCGGCACCGTCCGTGCCGACCTCACCGTCCGGCGCGCGACCGCGTAACCCGATCGCGGTGACCGGGCGGAGCGAGGCCTCGATCCTCCACGTCGATCTCGACGCGTTCTACGCCTCGGTCGAGCAGCTCGCCGACCCCACGCTGCGCGGCCGGCCGGTCGTGGTGGGGGGTCTCGGCCCGAGAGGCGTCGTGGCCGCCGCCAGCTACGAAGCCCGCCGTTTCGGGGTCCACTCGGCCATGCCGATGGGCCGGGCCCGGCGGGCGTGCCCGGACGCGGTCTTCCTCGCGCCCCGCTTCGACGCGTACCGCGACGCGAGCAGCGCGGTCATGGGGGTGCTGCGGTCGTTCACGCCGCTCGTCGAGCCGCTGGCCCTCGACGAGGCGTTCCTCGACGTCGCCGGCGCGCGACGGCTGCACGGCACCGCTGCCGAGATCGCGGTCGCGATCCGGGCGCGCGTGCGCGACGAGACGGGCCTCGTCGCGTCGGTCGGTGTCGCGACGACGAAGCACGTCGCCAAGCTCGCCAGCGAGGAGGCAAAGCCCGACGGCCTGCTGGTGATCGAGCCCGGTGACGAGCTCGCGTTCCTGCACCCCCTCGACGTCGGCCGGCTCTGGGGTGTGGGCCCGGCGACGCGCACCCGACTCGAGCGCCTGGGCGTCCGCACCGTAGGGGACGTGGCGGCACTTCCCGAGGACTCCCTCGCCCACGCCCTCGGGGCGGCCCAGGGGCGTCACCTGCTCGCGCTGGCGCAGAACCGCGACGACCGCGAGGTCGAGCCGAACCAGGTGGTGAAGTCGATCGGGCACGAGGAGACGTTCCCCCACGACGTCGCCGACCGCTCGGAGCTCGAGCGCGAGCTCCTGCGCATGGCCGAACGCGTCGGGGCGCGCCTGCGTGCCAGCGGGCTCGCCGGTCGCACGATCTCGCTCAAGGTGCGGTACGGCGACTTCCGCACGATCAGCCGTTCGCGCACGTCGAGCGAGCCGACCGACGCGGGTGCGCACGTCGGCACGGTCGCGCGCGCCCTGCTCGATGCCGTCGACGTGGGGCCGGGTGTCCGCCTCCTCGGCGTGTCGGTCTCGCAGCTCTCCGACGCCGGCGCCGTGCAGGAGCAGCTGCCGCTGGCCGGCTCGGGCGACGATCCCCGGCCGCGGCGGCGGGCGGCCGTGGAACGGTCGGTCGACGCGCTCCGCGATCGCTTCGGCGACGATGCCGTCGGGCTCGCCCGCCTCTTGGGCGGCGACGACCGCCCGCGTTACCCGACACGCGAGGAGGTCGACGGCACGAGCGGCGACGGGCCGAGCGTCGACGGGAAGGAAGCAGCGGAATGATCCGCATCGGACTCGCCGGTTGCGGGTTCATCGGGACCATCCACTCGTTCGTCCTGCGCCAGCTCGGCGACGCCGGCCTGGTGGACGCCCGGGTGACCGGGACGTTCGATCCCGATCCCGCCCGCGCCGAGGCCATCGCCGCCCACCACGGCGCCCGCGCCTACTCCGATCTCGGCGCGTTGCTGGACGCGTGCGACGTGGCGTGGGTGTGCACGTGGACGGCTGCGCATCGGGAGGTCGTCGAAGCCGCGGCCGAACGCGGCCTGCCCGTCTTCTGCGAGAAGCCGCTCGCGCCGACGCTGCCCGAGTGCGAGGCGGTGGCCGCCGCCCTCGAGCGGGTGCCGCACCAGGTGGGCCTCGTGCTGCGCCATGCGCCCGTCTTCGAGGCGATCGCCGGGACGGTCGCCTCGGGCCGCTACGGCGCGCCGATGGCCGCGATCCTCCGCGACGACCAGTACTTCCCGGTGCAGGGCATCTACGCGTCCGAGTGGCGCTCCGACGTCGCGCGCGCCGGCGGTGGCACCCTCATCGAGCACTCCATCCACGACGTCGACGTGTTGCGCTGGATCCTCGGCGATCCCGCGGACGTGACCGCGAGGACGGGCTCGCGGTTCGGGTATCCGGGCATCGACGACATCGCGACGCTCACCTTCTCGTACGCGAACGCCGGCATCGCGACCATCGTGAGCGTGTGGCACCAGATCCTCACCCGGGGCTCCACCCGGCGCCTCGAGGTCTTCTGCGAGGAGGCGCTGCTCTGGACCGACGACGACTACCTCGGCCCCCTGCACGTGGAGACGTCGGCCGGGGCCGAGACCGTCGATCTCCCCGCGCCCCCGTGGTTGGAACGCCTCGACGTGCCCGCGGCGCTGGCGAAGCCGCTGGGACAGTACGCGACGCCGACCAAGGACTTCCTCCAGACGCTCGCGGCCGGGGGAGGCAGGTGTGGGAGCCCGTCGGCGGTCGAGGCGCTGGCCGCGCATCGCCTCGTCGATCTCGCGTACCGGTCGGCCCGTGCGGGCGGCGCCCCGCTGGCGGTCGCGTAGGCTGGTGGCCGACCCCGCGCGACAATGAGCGGGACGCGCCGGAATCCCGGGGTGACGGCGTGAGGCAGGCCATCCGGCCGGGCCGCAAGGAGCGCACGAGGGCGCCGAGAGCGTCGAGGGCGCGAAGAGAGGGACCGCCGCGGTATGCCGCTATCCGAGGACGAGCAGCGAATCCTCAAGGAGATCGAGGCCAATCTCTCGGCCACCGATCCCGCGCTGGTCCAGCAGGTCTCCGAGACCACGCTCTACCGGCACGCCACCCGCGCCATCAAGTGGGCGGTCGTGGGCTTCCTCGCCGGCCTCCTCCTGCTCCTGTTCACCTTCACCAAGACGCTTGCCCTGGGCGTCGTCGGATTCCTGGTCATGCTGGGATGTCTGCTCGTGATCGAGCGCAACGTGCGCAAGATGGGCAAGGCGGGCTTCGAGAGCCTCACGAGCTCGATGCGGGGCGGTGGGGCGCTCAAGGGCCGCCTCGGCGAGGCGAGTCGCCGCTGGCGCGAGCGCTGGAAGCGCGACGAAGGCTCCTGAGTCCGGCCGCGGGCGGGCGCCCGTGACCAACGACACCTCCTACTCGGCCGCCCAGGCGGCGCGTCTCACCGGTTGCACCGAGGCGCAGCTCCGCTCCTGGGGACGGGTCGGGCTCGTGGCTCCTCGCGACGGTCGGTACTCCTTCCGCGATCTCGTCGCGTTGCGGGTCGTGGCGTCGCTGCTCGACTCGGGGCTCTCGCTCGTCCGCATCCGCCGCGCCCTGCGCTACCTGGTCGACTCCGGCGAGGACGTCGCCGGCCTGCGCCTCGTGACCGACGGCGAGACCGTGTGGGCCTGCCGCGACGACGGCCAGATCCTCGACGCCCTGCGGCACGGGCAGCTCGCGCTCTTCGTCGCCGTCGACCGCGTCGCCGACGACGTCGAAGCCCACGTGCGTACCTTCGACGCCGAGCGGCGCGCGTTCGTGGACGGCCTCGGCGCGGAGGGCCCCGAGCGTCCCCCCGGCGACGACGGCCGCGGTCAGCACCCGTCCCAGTGGTGATACGGCCCGGCTAGCGGCGGAGCGGGGTGGGGTCCAGACGGCGCCGCCAGCGCACCCACAGCGAGACGTCGCCGGCGAGGGCGTCGTCGACCGCGATCGCCATCGACCATGCCCGGTCGGCGTCGGCGCGATCCGGAGGCGCCAGGCCGTAGCGGGCGGCGGTGTAGGTCTCCGCCAGCAACCGCAGGGGCGCGGCCGCGCCCACGGGAACGCGCTCGCCCGCGTCACCGGCGAGCTCGAGGGGCGTCCGCGCGGAACCGGCTGCCATACCGGCCTCGCTCAGGCGCTCGAGCGTGTCCTCCCAGGCTCCCGCGATGGCGCCGACCGCCTCCGGGCGCGCGCGCCGCCGGGCGCGGCGGCGCGTCTTGGCCACGACCACTGCCACCGCCGCGACCGCAGCCAGCCCGATCACGACGCCGGCCCCGATCGCAACGGTGACGGCACTCACGGCGACCAGCCCGCGATCGTCGCGGCTGCCGGGAGCGTCGATGCTGACGTCGGCGACCGGCCCGGCGTCGGGCGCCGGCGCCTCCCCGGGGGGGCTCGGCGGCGCCGTCGCCGGCACCGTGCCCGGCGCGGTGGCGGTCGTGCCCGCGCCGCCGGTGGTGCCCGTGCCGGCTCCGGGGAGGTCGGCGCCGCCCGGCTGCCCGGGACCCGGCGGCGTCGGCTCGAAGCGCACCCAGCGGTCGACGAGGAAGACCTCGGGCCACGCATGGGCATCCCACGTGGTGACCCGAAAGCGTCCGGTCGCGGGATCCGGGGCGCCCGGCGTGTACCCGACGGCGACGCGCGCCGGGAGACCGACCGCCCGCGCCATCGCCGCGTAGCTGCCGGCGAACTGCACGCAGAACCCGCGCCGGTTGCCGGGAGCGAGGAACTCGCTGATCGCGCTCTGGCTCTGAGCCCGCGAGCTCAGATCGACGTCGAGGTCGTAGGTGAACCCCTCGTCGGGTGAACGGAAGAACGCCTCCAACGCCCGCGCCCGCTCGGTCGGCGTGGTGGCCCCGGCGCCGGCGACGATCTCCCGTGCCCGCGCGCTCACGTCGGCGGGGAAGTCGGAGGGAAGCTCGGTGTACGGGGCGACCCCGGCGGGCGGCGGCGAGTCGTCGCCTCCCTCGATGCGGCCGTCGGGAACCGTCGGGATCGCCGAGCGCACGGTGTACTCGAGCCCGGTCACGCGGTCGCGTTCGGAAACCAGCGTCGTCGAGGCGGTCACCACCAGGGCGTCGGCGCCCCGGAGCAGGACCGCCTCGTACGCGGCGGGCATCCACCTGCCCCCGAGCCCGGTGATCCGGAAGACCTGCCGGACGGCGTCGGAGCGCACGCTCGTCTCGTCGAGGCCCTCGGCGACCTCGTCGGACCCTTCGGCGGTGAGCGTCCACTGCCCGCCGTCGCTGCTCGAGTACCGGTCGAGCGCGGCGATGCGCCAGTACTCGGCGACCTCGCTCTCGACGGTGAACACCTCTCGAGGCTCCGGCTCGCGGAAGTTGTCGCCGATGGTGGCGAGCGGCGGGTCGGTCTGGTAGCTGCGGGCGGAACCGTCGCCCTCGGCGCCGCCCCCGAGTCCCTTCACGTCGACGAGGCCGTCCGACTCCGCCCCCGGGAGGGCCGGACCGACGACGGCGCCGCCCAGGACCGCGACGATCCCCGCGACGATCCCGGCGGTCACCAGCCCGGTCCCGCGTCCGAGGCGCCTCCCCACGAACGCGGCCCGGTGGCGCTCGAGCAGCGCCTGGTGCTGGCACCACAGGAACACGACCGCGGCGGCGGCGAAACCGACCGTGGTGCGCGTGCGCAGCTCCGGGGTGCCGAGCGTGGCGGCCCAGATGAACACTGCGAGCGCGGGGGCCACGGCGGCCACGCAGGCGTCACGGCGGAACGCGAGCAGGTCGGCCGTCTGGGCCATCGCCCAGGTGGCGAGCACCGCCAGCACCAGCGCCCCGTCGGTGACGGGTGCGGGCACGACCGCGGTGCGGAGCTCCTCGTAGCCGTCGCCGAGATGATCGACGAACACCTCGAGCGTGCCTGCCGTGGGGACGCCGTACGTGGTCGCGCCGGGATCGACCACCCAGATCGTGTACGCGACCATGCCGGCGGCCGATGCGAGGAGGGTCGTGGCGACCGACCAGCCGTGGCGCCGGGTGAGCGCGCCGAGCGCGTGGGGGAGCAGCGCCGCGCCGACGACGGGCGCGACGAAGCCGGCGGCGTCGAACACGCGGCCCAGAGCGAGGGCGGCGGCGACGCTCAGCGCCGCGAGGGCGACGACGGCGAGCTCGTGAGAGCGGCGAGGTGCCATCGGGTCATCGTCTCGTTCCATGCGATGGGGAACGGCACGCCGAAGGTGTCGACGAGGATCATCGCCCCCGCTGTCGACGACGGAGTCGTCGCCGCCGCACCCGGCAAGGCGGGCACCGGGAGCCGGTCGCCCGCGGGCACACACACGGGCGGGCGGGTGGCCACGAGGGTCACGGCTCCGTGGGCGGTGAGCCGCGCGAGGGCGTCGATCTCGGCCCCGCCCGCGGTGCCGAGCACCGCCACCACCAGGGCGGCCTGACGCCGGACGCGCAGCGAGGCCAGCACCGCCGCCAGCCGGTCGTCGCCGCCGGGCGCGATCGTGGCCAGCTGGTCGGCGACGCCCTTCGCCCCCGACCCGCCGCCACGCCGGGTCCGTCCCAACGGCTGGCCCGCACTGGTGATCACCTCGACGCGCCGGCGCATCCGCGTCAGGCGCTCGACGACGGAGGCGGTCGCCTCGACCGCCACCTCGAAGGAGGCCGAGTCATGCGCCTCGGGGCGGACGTCGAGCAGGACCACCGCACGCGCCCGCCACTGCGCCTCGTCCTGGCGGACCATCAACTCGCCGGTACGGGCCGTCGAGCGCCAGTGCACCCGGCGGAGGTCGTCGCCGAGCTCGTAGGCGCGCAGCGTGAGGAACTCCTCGCCGGTCTCGCTGGCGAGGGCGCGTGCCCGCACGCTCTCGACCGCGGCGACCAGGCGGCCACCCGGCTGGCTCGGGGCGACGATGTCGTGCACACGCGGGCACACGGTGACGTCGTCGAGGCCGCCCAGCGGCCACGTCCGGCGGGCGAGCCCGAACGGGTCCGTCGCGCTGACCGCGAGCGGTCCGACCCGGAAGCGCCCGCGGTGGCTCGTCGGGACCCGGTACGCGGCCCGCGCCTGCTCGCCGGGTGGCAGTGGCTGCAGGAGGAAGCGGGCGGCGCGCCGGCCGTCGTCGAACACGTCGGTCACCGTCAGCTGTGGCGTGCGCCGGGAGCCGTCGTTGGCGACGGCGAGATCGACGCGACCGTCACCGCCGACCTGGAGGCGCTGGGGGCGGACCTCGCGGTGCGCCGCGAGGTCGAAGCTGCGGCGCCGCACCCACAGCACGGCCGTCACCAGGAGGGCGATGCCGCCCGTCGCCAGCACCGCCAGCTCGACGCTCCCGAGGATGCGCCCGGCCACCAGCAAGCCGAGGGAGGCGCCGAGGAGGGTCCAGCCCCGCCGGGTCACGACCCGCATTGCGGGCGGCGGGACGTCGGCCACGGCTACCCGGTCGCGCCCGGTACCGGCACCGACGAGAGCAGCGAACGCACGGCGGCGCCGGCGTCGATCCCGCGGAGCTGCGCGTCGGGCGCGATGAGGAGGCGGTGCTCGAGGACGGCCGGGGCCAACCGCTTCACGTCGTCGGGTACGACGTACTCACGCCCGAGGCTGGCCGCGAGGGCGCGCGCGGCGCGCTGGAGCGCGAGCGCACCCCGTGGGCTGACGCCCAGCGCGAGGTCGCGGTGCCGGCGGCTCGCCTCCACGAGGTCGACGATGTAGCCCTTGAGGTTGGCTGCGACGTGCACGTCGGTCACGACCTCGCCGGCCGCCAGGATCTCCTCGGCCGACGTGACCGGCGCGAGCTCGTCGACCTGCGCGTGGCTGCCGTGCGTCTCGAGGATCGCCACCTCCGACTCCCGGCTCGGGTACCCCATCTGCACCCGGAGCAGGAAGCGGTCGAGCTGGGCCTCGGGCAAGGGATAAGTGCCCTCGAGCTCGATCGGGTTCTGGGTCGCGATCACCATGAACGGCCGCTCGAGGCGATACGTGTGCGCGTCCACGGTGACCTGGCTCTCCTCCATGGCCTCGAGCAGCGCCGATTGCGTCTTCGGGGACGCCCGGTTGATCTCGTCGGCGAGGAGCACGTTGGCGAACACCCCGCCGGGGCGGAACTCGAACTCGTTCGTCGCCCGGTTCCAGACCGACACGCCGGTGACGTCGGAGGGCAGGAGATCGGGCGTGAACTGCACCCGCCGCCACGTCCCTCCGATCGAGCGCGCGATCGCCTTCGCCATGGACGTCTTGCCCACCCCGGGTACGTCTTCGATGAGCAGGTGGCCCTCGGCGAAGAGGCACACGAGCGCGAGCCGGATGGCGTCGCGCTTGCCCTGGATGACCCGCTCCACGTTGGCGAGGAGCGCGTCGAACAGCTGCCCGAAGGAGGCGGGACGGGTCTGGGGTGCCGGCTGCACCACGGGTGGGCTCCTGCGGCGATTGGTGGTTCTGGGGCCAGAGTCACCTTAGAGCGCGCGCCCCGAGCGACCCACCGCGCGTACCGCTGACCAGAAGGTGGCGCACACCGGGGGCGGGGTGGGCGAGGTCCACGTCTGGTTCGTGAGCAGGATGCCGACGAGGTCGTGTTCGGGGTCGGTCCGCCAGATCGACCCGAGCCCCCCGTCCCAGCCGTAGCTCCCGACGGACAGTGGCCCGTCGGCGCGCAGCTGCACGCCGACGCCGAACCCCCAACCGATCCCGCCGGCCGGGTCTGGTCCACCGCGGCTCAGCTGCTCGTCGGTCAACTGGTTCCTCGTCATCGCCCGCACGGACGCTTCCGACAGCACCCGCGTGCCGTGCGACGATCCGCCGTTGCACAGCGCGTCGGCGAACCGGTGGTAGTCGCCGACGGTCGACACGAGCCCGGCACCGCCCCCGGGGAACGCCGGCGGGCGGCTCCACTGACCGTCGCGGGGGTCGTACTCGTAGCGTTCGCCCGACTCCGGATCGGCGCCGAAGCACGCACCGAAACGGTGGCGCTCGTGGGCGGGGACGAAGAACCCGGTGTCAGTCATGCCGAGCGGTGCGAACAGCCGCTCGGCGAGGAACTCGCCGAGCGGCTGTCCGGCGGCCCGCGCGACGAGTACACCGAGGACGTCGGCGCCCGTGTGGTACAGCCAGCGCTCACCCGGCTGGTACTGCAGCGGCACCGTGCCGAGCCGGCGCATCCACTCGCCGGGTTCGGGTGGAAGCGCCGGCTGCGGCGGACCGGCCGCGAGGTCGAGGGCGGCGATCGCATCGTCGATCGGCTTCGGGCGGAAGTCGGCGAAGTCTCCGCCGAGCCCGAGACGGAACATCAGCAGGTCCTCGATCGTGATCGGCCGCACGGCGGGCACGGTGTCGTCGACCCGGGCCGCGGGGTGGGACAGGACGCGGCGCTCGGCGAGCTCGGGCAGCAAGTCGTCGACCGGATCGTCGAGCGCGACCACCCCGTCGTCGACGAGCACCAGGGCGGCCGAGGCGGTGATCGGCTTGGTCATCGAGGAGATGCGGTAGATCGTGTCGGTTGCGACCGGTTGCGAACGGTCGGCGTCGAGGTGCCCGATCGCCCACTGCACACGTCACCGCCGGCTGCGGCGAGCCATGTCAGCCCGAGCACCTCACCGGATTCGACGTGGCGGCGCAGGCCGGCGTCGACCCCGGCGGCGATGTCGGGGCGGTGAGCGCCCCTGCTTGCCCCCGCCATCGGCTCCCTCCCGCGGGCTCGGTGTACTAGAGATCGACCCGGCTCCGGGCCCGAACTCATCGGAGCGCATGGCTAGCGTGCGGCGGTGAGGTCGTACTGGCTCGGGGCGCTCGGGCGGCTTACCCGGCGCCCGCGCCTGTGGCCCACGGCCGCCGTCCAGGCTCGCCGGTTGGTGCCGCCGGGCTGGTGGCGGCGGGCGCCGTTCCTGCCGCTGCCGGCGCGCGACTACGTGCGCTTCCGCCTGCGAACCCAGTACGGGGCGGCGGGGACGCCCGAGCCCGCTGACGTCGTCACCTACCTCGAGTGGTGCCGTCAGATGAGCCGAACCCAACACCGGGCCCGCAGGGCGCGCCGGTAGACTGCGGCCGGCCGGGAGCGGACCGGTGCACCGAGAGGGGATGAGAAGCCTTGGGGAGAGCGCTGCTGCTCAACGCCAGCTTCGAGCCGCTCTGCGTCGTGCCGATCCGCCGGGCGGTCGTCCTCGTGCTCAAGGAGAAGGCCGAGATCGTCTCCCGCAACGGCGGTGAGCTCCGCTCGGAGCGGACGGTCCTCCCCATCCCGTCGGTGATCCGCCTCACCCACTTCGTGCGGGTTCCGTTCCGGAGCCGGGTCCCGCTGTCACGGCGGGCGGTCTTCGCACGCGACCGTCACCGCTGCCAGTACTGCAATCGGGGCGCGGAGAACATCGACCACGTCGTGCCCCGATCCCGAGGTGGCGAGCACAGCTGGGAGAACGTCGTCGCGTCGTGTCGCGCCTGCAACGCCCGCAAGGAGGACCGCCTCCTGAGCGAGGCCGGCCTCTCGCTGCGCCGTCCGCCCGTGGCTCCCCACGCCAACCTGTGGGTCGTCGCCACCGCCGGGACGATCGACCCGGCTTGGACTCCCTGGCTTCCCGTCGACGACGCCCGCCCCGGCGCCGACGCCGTCCCGGCGTAGGCCGAACGGGCGGGCGCGCCCGACGCGCGGGAACACCGGCGAGCCCGACCACCGGTGCCCGTCTCTCGGACCGGTGGGGCGAACGCGCCCTTCTGGGGTCCGAGTGGGTGGTGGGGGGTTGATTTGTGGGTGGTGGGGGCGTAGGGTGCCACAGAGTGGAGTGAAGTGGAGGAAAGCACCCGGCGCGTGGGGCCGGGTGCCCGAGCGAGGGGTGGCGAGTGTTCCTAGGGGAGGCCGAGCACTCCCTGGACGCCAAGGGGCGCGTGATCCTGCCGGCGAAGTATCGGGACGAGCTCGCCGAGGGCGCCTACATGGTCAAGGGACGGGGCGGCTGCCTCTTCATCTACACACCCGAGGAGTTCGAGGCGGTGGCAGAGACGGTGCGGGAGCAGTCGAGGCGGGGCGAGACCGAGCTCCAGGCCGCCCGCACCTTCTTCGCCGGCGCCGAGCAGATCGCCCCCGACAAGCAGGGACGCGTGGCGATCCCCGCGCACCTGCGCACCTACGCCGGCCTCGACCGCGAGGTCGTGGTGGCGGGGGTGTTCTCCCGCGTCGAGATCTGGGACCGGCGCCGCTGGCGTGAGCGCGACCAGCAGGGCGACGAGAGCCTGACCCAGTCGTCCAACCTCCCCGAGTTCGGGATCTGACGGTCCGGGGCCCGGGAGAGGAGCCGACGAGGGCGACAACGGCGTCGCCGGCAAGGAGCACCACCCAGCGAGTCATTGACAGGCGAGGCCCTCCGGGCCTGCCACCAGCCCCCCG
>DASUUL010000007.1:0-22792 GCA_036374115.1 Acidimicrobiia bacterium
GATCCCGGCCGTTGCATCGGCTGTCAAGCGTGCGTGGCAGCCTGCCGCGAATGCGACAGCCACCGCGGCAAGTCGATGATCCACCTCGACTACCTCGAACCGAGCAGCTCGGCCGCGGCGATGCCCACGGTGTGCATGCACTGCTCGGATCCGGTGGCCCCGTGCGCGGAGGTGTGCCCCGCCGATGCGATCCTCGTCGACGACGACGGTGTCGTGCTGTCGGCCGTAAAGGACCGGTGCATCGCCTGCGCCAACTGCGTTCACGCCTGCCCTTTCGGCGTGCCGAAGCTCGACCTCGTCGAGGCGCTCCAGTACAAGTGCGACCTCTGCTACGACCGCACGTCGCAGGGCCGGGCGCCGATGTGCGCGACCGTATGCCCGACTGACGCGATTTTCTATGGCAGCTACGGCGACCTGCGCGCGTCCCGGCCGCATTCCCGCGCCGTCGACGTCTTCGGGTTCGGCGAGACCCAGGTCCAGACGGGTGTCTCCGTCGTCGTACCCGCGGGTGCGGCGGAACGGCCCGCCCCGGGAGGATGGCAGTGACCGGCCCGGTCCCGAGCGACGACCGGGCGATCCGCCACCTCCGCGATCGCATCCAGCGCGACGCACTCGTCACCCGGCGCGACTATCTCCGCCTCCTCGTGACGGCCTCGGGCGGGTTGCTCGCGGGCACGGTCGCGGTGGCAGCAGGGCTGTTCCGCCGGCCCGGCACCGGCAGCAGCGGCCCCAAGCGCGTCGCCCGCGACCTCGAACCCAGGCAGGGGATCGCCTTCGCCTACCCGACGAGCGACGATCCTGCCCTCGCGGTGCGGCTCGCGAGCGGCGAGCTCGTCGGGTACTCGTCGGTCTGCACGCACCTGGCGTGCGGAGTGCTGTACCGGCGCGACGAGCGCGACCTGTACTGCCCGTGTCACGAGGGCCGCTTCGACCTCCGCACCGGCGAGCCGGTGGCCGGCCCGCCGACCCGACCACTCCCCCGGGTTCGCCTGGAGGAACGACCTGACGGCATCTGGGCCGTCGACGCCATCCCGTGAGCGACGCCGACGCCGACCGCCCCGACGACCTCGACCGCTCACAGCGGCCGGGACCGCTGCGCGTCGAGACCGCGCTCGGGCGCGGCAGCGTCGAACGCACGCCCGTTCCCGGGCGACCGACGGGCGCCGGCCAACAGGACGATCGATTCGGAGAGCGCACCCTCCGCATCCCGCTGGCCGCCGCCATCGCGATGGTGGCGACCATCGTCGTCGGCCAGCTCTGGGCGCTCACCGTCGCGCTCGACGCCTGGCTCGGCGGAGACGAGGCCGCCGCCCGGTGGATCGTGGTCTTCCAGGCTGCGAGCTTCGGACTTGCACTCCTGTTGTGGCGGGCGACGCCGAGGACGCGATGAGCGAACCGGGGAGTCGTCCCGGCCCCGGGGGCGACATCGCCGCCGTCGTGCGCGGGCTCGCACGACGCTTGCGGCTCCAGCCCTTGGTCGACCGCCATTCGTCGACGTTCGTCTACGGCCTGTTCGCGTTCGTGAACGGTGTCGTCGCCATCGCCATCATGGCGCTCGCTGCGCTCGTCACGGGCGAGCCGTTCATCTTCCCCTCGCTGGGCCCCACCGCGTTTCTCCTCTTCTTCACCCCGATGCTCCCCACGGCCTCGCCCCGCAACACGGTCTACGGGCACCTGATCGGCGTGCTCGCCGGGTACTTCGCGCTCGTCGTCTTCGGACTCACCAACGACCCGCCCGCGCTGGCGTCGAGCGTCTCCGGGGCGCGCGTGGGCGCAGCCGCGGTCTCGCTCGGGCTCACCAGCGGTGTGATGATCTGGGCGCGAGTCCCCCATCCGCCCGCCGGAGCGACGACGCTGATCGTGTCGCTCGGCATCATCCGTGAGCCCGAACAGCTGGCCGTCTTGATGCTCGCGGTCGTGCTGCTCGTGGTGCAGGGCTTCGTGATCAATCGTCTCGCCGGCATCGACTACCCCGTCTGGGCCCCGCGCCCGCCGCCCTGATCCGTTCGTGCGCGGACCGGTCGCCCCGCCGGTACTACTGCACAAACAAGAGGGTTCTCGCAGACAGCCAGCCCCTGGCCATTGGTCGCGCTATGGCGGGCTGCGCGACTCGCCCTCGGCATTGGCGACGTCGGTCGCGGAGAGCTCGTCGCTCTCGTCCTCGGCCGGCTTGCGAGTGATCGACGGGCCTCGGCCGGTGCTCGCCCACATCCACCGCGACCGCCTGCTGAAGACGCGCGTGCGCAGCAGGCGATCGTCGCGCCTGACCATGCGGAAGCAGACGAACGCTCCCAAGAGGGCGAGGACCCCGATCACGATGAAGACGAACTGGTACGCCTCGACGTGGGCCTGCTTGAACTCGGTGAGGACGAGCTCGATGAAGCGAGGCGGCTCGACCTGACTGAGCCCCTCCTGCTCGGCCTGCATGACGAAATCGCGCCCGCGTTCCCACTCGTCCGTCGTGATCGAGAAGCCTCGCCCCTCCACGAGATCGATCAAGCGCCGGTAGTAGAAGGCATGGAACAACATGGCGAACACAGCGATGCCGATGGCCCCCCCGAGCTGCTCCGAGGTGTCGACGACACCCGAAGCCTGCCCCCGCACCTTCTCCGGCACGGAGTTGATGCCGGTGGGGTCGTTCACCGTGAGCACGATGCCGAGCGCGATCCCTTGCAGCACCAGCCCGGGCACGAGCGCGACCAAGCCCTCCTCGGCGAATCCGATCGCGAGCGCGAAGCTCGATGCCGCCAGGACCACGAAGCCGACGGTCAGGGGCACGCGGCCTCCGACGCGGTCGAACCATCGGCCGGCGAGCGGCGCGACCACGATGATCGGGACGGTCGCAGGGATGAGCGCGAGGCCGGCCGCAGCCGGGCTGAGCCCGATGACCAGCAAGAGGAAGTAGGGCAGCAGGAAGGCGGACCCGAGCTCCACCATGCCGGCGATGAACTGGCTGATGTTCGCGGCGGCAAAGTTGGCGTGCCGGAACAGCGAGAGATCCATGAGGGGATCGGGACGCCGCTCGATGCGCACGAACGCCACCAGCCCCCCGACGCCCACGACCAACGCCGCCAGCGTGAGGGGCGAGTTCCATCCCCACACCTGGCCCTGCCCGAGGGCCAATGTGAGCGAACCGATCCCGAGCGTGAACGCGACCAGTCCGGGGACGTCGATGCCGCGGCTCCCCGCCTCGGTCGGCCGGATTGCCGGCGTGTTCCCGAGCGTGAGGAGCACCACGATGACCGCGAGCGGAACGTTCACGAGGAAGACCGCCCGCCAGTCGATGTACTGCGTGAGCATCCCGCCCACGATCGGCCCGACGGCGGCGAAGAACGCCGACGCGCCCGCCATGATCCCGAGGGCCCGGCCGCGATCCTCCTCCGAGTAGCTGACGCTGACGATCGCCATCGTGGTCGGCATCATCAGCGCGGCGCCGACCCCCTGCGTCGCGCGCATCGTCAGGAGCCATGGCATGCTCTGCGCCGCTCCCGCGAGCGCCGACGACACCGTGAACCCGACCGCGCCGATCAAGAACACACGACGCAGCCCGAGCAGGTCGCCGATCCGGCCGCCGAAGACCATGAGCCCGGCCAGCGGCAGCGCGTTCGCGACCAGGACCCACTGGCCCGCGCTGAGTGAGGCGTCGAGACCATCGACCACCCGCGGGATCGCGATGGGGACCGCCGTCTGATCGACGAGGATCATGCTGTTCGCCAGCGTCATCGCGACGAGTGTGAGCGAGCGCGCCCGCCTGCCCTCTGCGGTTGCCGTCGTGGCCATCTCCCCCCCTCACCGCGCCGCCAGCGTACGCGCGGGTCCCTCGACCGGGCCCGTACCTCCCCTACGATCCCGCGGAGCTGTGCCGCTCCTGCGCATCACGCGCCCGGGCGTGCGGCACTACCCGCCCGCGACCAGGCGCCCCAGCTCCGGATACCCCTTGTTCGACTCGGCGCCGTCCACGTAGAAGGTCGTGCCGCTCACCCACGAGGCCTCGTCGCTGGCGAGGAACACAGCAGCGTCGGCGATGTCGCCGGGCCTGCCGATGCGCCCGAGCGGGATCGACGACAGGTAGGCGTCGTGCACGGCGGGTGCGGCGCGAGCGAACTCCGTGAGCGGCGTCTCCACGAAGCCGGGCCCGATCGCCACGACGCGCACGCCCATGGGCCCGAGCTCGATGGAGGCGCACCGGGTGAGCATCGTCACCCCCGCCTTGGCGGTGCAGTACGCGCTCATCCCTTCCGACGGCACGACCGCGTTGATCGAGGCGATGTTGATGATCACGCCCCGACCGCCCGTGGCCATGGCCTGCGCCTCCTGGCGCGTGGCGAGGAACACCCCCTTGAGGCACACATCGACCACCAGATCCCACTGCTCTGTCGGGTGCTGGTGCACGGGCGAGTACGTGCCGAGCCCGGCGGCATTCAGGGCGAGGTCGAGGCCACCGAACTCGCTCACGGCGCGGTCGACGAGCCGGGCGACGTCGTCGTCGTTGCGGACGTCGATCACCTCGTAGGCGGCGGCGTCGCCGAGCTCCTTCTTCATGCCCTGCAGGCCGGCCTGGTCCAGGTCGCCGAGCACGACGCGGGCGCCCTCGGCCACGAACCGCCGGGCGCACTCGGCGCCGATTCCCGACGCCCCGCCGGTGACGACGCCGACCCTGCCGCTCAATCGCTCAGCCATGTGCTCCCTCCTCGGCCGGGCACCCTACCGGCTCGCATGACCGACGAGCCGGACGCCACGACGATGCACGCGCATGCCACCGGCCGGCGCTCAGTCGCCGTGCACGTACGCCTCGGTGAGCCAGTCACGGACGGTGTCGTCGACGTCGTCGGGGTTGCGCAGATTCACCACGTGGTAATAACGGCTGCCCTCCCCGATCACCTTGCGCGCGAGGCGCGGGTGCTCGAGCTTCCGCGGGAGCACGAAGCCGAGCGCGACCCACTTCTGCTTGGGGCGTAGCTGCGCGAACGTGCGTGAGCGCTTGAAGAAGATCCCCACCGACACCGGTTCCACGTACACGTCGTCGAGCGTGTCGAGATGCGCCCGCACGGCCTCGTAGACCGGCCGCTCGTGTGCCGGCCCGGTCTCGAAGTACTCCTCGATGCCCAGCGCCGGAGCGCAGTCGTGCGACTGACCGGGCTTCCCGAACTTGCGACCGCACTCCGGACAGGTCCAGCGCTTCCCCACCCCCGGATCATCCCGCGCCGCTAGCCCCGTTGCATCAGCTCGACGCGGACGCCGTCGGGATCGGCGAGGAAGACGAGCTCGACGCCGGGATTGGACCGGGTCGTCGGAAGGATCGTCCCGCCGTAGCCCTCGAGTCGGCGTGCCGCCGCTTCACCGTCGGCATCGGGCGAGCGGAAATGCAACAGCTCGATCGTCATCGTGCCGAGCGTTGACGAACTGCGACACGACCGTGACCAGGCCGGGCATCTCGAGCGCGCGGTCGAGGCCCTTCACCTGCGTTCCGTCGAGCTCGAAGGCCTCGGCCGCCTCGAACCCGAGGCCATCGCAGTAGAACCGCACCGCTCTCTCGAGATCCGAGACACAGATTCCGAGGTGTGAGGGCTCGACCATACGGCGCAGCCTTGCACGCGGTGCTGCCGGGCGTCGTGTGATGCGGTCAGGCGGCAGCGTGCCGCTTCGCATGTCGCGGATGGCGGGGATCGTCGGGTGCGACGAACGCCCGCTTACCCCGACCCTCGACGAGGCTCCATCGGGCCGTCGTCTTCAGGTCGTGGTGGTGGTGACAGAGTCGATCGAGGAGGTCGAACACCGTGAGGCGGGTCTTCGACCAGTCTTCACGGTGGTCGAACTCCAAGAAGGTGAGACTGTTGCAACCCTCGGCGGCACAGGTCGGGTACAGCCACTCGAGGGCGGAGCGTTGCCGGGCCGTCGGGCGCCGCCCGAGATGCGCGATCCCGACGATGTTCGCGCCTTTGGTGACGATGGCGGCCAGGAACGGGTCACCCGTCTCGAGCATGTCGCGAACGGCGGACACGGCAACCGGTCCGAAGCCGGCGATCTCGCAGGTCTCGTCCCCGCCCGGATAGCCCCGCAGCAAGGCGTCGAGATCGATTCGAACGAGGATCTTCGTGGCCCCGCGGACGCTTGCCTCGAGGCGGTTGCCGCCTCCGACGATCCGCCGCAGAGCATCGGCCGCATGGGCCTCCAGGGGTTCGTGGCGGCCGGTGCCACGCGCTGTGCGGGCCAGGTCATCCCGTACGGGGGCGACCCGGCTCAGGATCTCCGCGATCACTTCGGGATTCTCGAGCACATGCAGGTGTCCTGCGCCTTCGGGATCCGTCCAGGAGCGCAGATAGCGGCGATCGTGGATGCGCCGTCGCCGGTCCTCCGGGTCGCACACGTTGGCCTTGGTGCGAGCGCACTCCTTGCGCAGCTCTCCCAGCGACCCGGACTTCGCCACCCCCACCAGGCGCTCCTCGGCATCGGGGTCGTCGGTGGCGGCGTCGGCGATCGCGGCCGCCTGATCGGGCGACAGCTCACCCCGCTTCGCCGCCGCCGACGCTACCGGCAGGTCGCAGAGCAGTCGGCCGGTCATGATCGCGGCTTGCGCCCGACCAACCGAGCTGCCGGTGCGCCGCGCCAGGTCGCGAGCCGCCGACCGCTCCCCCCGGAGCTTCCACACTTCGGTCCCGGCGATCCGCGCTGCCAGCAGCGATTTCACCGTCGCCGCCATCTTCTCCACAGCCGCGGCGTCGTCGAGCATCTCTTCGGCGTCACGAGGCGTCACCAACGCCGCATCGAAGTCAGTGGTGAACTCGTGCATCGCTCGGCGGAGCTCCGACAACCCCATACCGGCCATCGTACGGATGGGGTACGACAACTACGGCGAAACCGGTCAGAACCTCCCACGGCCTCCCCGAGCGACTCCAGCTCGCGGCGCAACGCGAGCCGTTCGGGCCCGGCGACGGGACGCAGCCGCCGCCGGCGCGTCGCACACCGACTTCGAGACCGCGTCGGGCGCGACCTACCTCTCGATCTCCAAGATCTGAACCGCGGGTCCCGGCGCCGCTCAGTTCCCGAGCAGCTGGGTCTTCAGCTCGCGCTTGAGGATCTTGCCCGCCGGGTTCCGCGGGAGCGGCTCGTCGGAGAACCAGATGCGGGCCGGGACCTTGAACGCCGCCAGGCGGCCGGCAACGTGGTCGCGCAGCTCGCCTTCGGTGACCGAAGCCCCCGGGGCGGTGTGGACCACCGCGCCCACCTCCTCACCGAGGACGGGATGCGGGATACCGATCACGGCGGCGTCGGTGACGGCGTCGTGCTCGAACAGCGCCGCTTCGACCTCCACCGACGAGATGTTCTCGCCCCCGCGGATCAACAGGTCCTTTGCCCGGTCCACGAGGTACACGAAGCCGTCCTCGTCGATGCGCCCGAGGTCGCCCGAATGCAGCCACCCGTCGCTGAACGACTCGGCGGTGGCTTCGGGCTTGCCGAAGTATCCCTTCACGACGTTGGGTCCCTTGATCCACAGCTCACCCACGCCACCCGTCGGGAGCTCACCACCGTCGGGCCCGACGACGATCACGTCGCAGACCGGCACGGGCACGCCCACGCTGTCGGGGTGGGTCTGGTAGTCGAGTCCCGTGTTGAGCGTCGTCACCGACGACGTCTCGGTGAGGCCGTACCCGTTGGTGGGATGGCGCCCGGGGAACAGCTCCTCGATCTTGCGCACGAGCTCGGGTGCCGCCGGGGCGCCCCCGTAGCCGACGCCGCGCAGGCTCGACAGATCGCGGCGATCGAAGTCGCGGTGTTCGATCACCTGCCACACCATTGCCGGCACGCCACCGAAGTTGGTGACACCTTCGCGTTCGATGAGCTCGAGCGCGCGCCCGGGATCCCACTTGTGCATGAGCACGATCGTGTTGCCCGCCGCCAGGTTGGCGACGAGCACCGAGTGGCAACCGGTGGCATGGAAGAACGGAACCGAGAGGAGATGGACGTTGCGAGGCGACGGCCCTGGTTCCCCTGCCGGGCGGTCTGCCGGAGTAGCGCGGCGGGCGGCGCGGGCCGCGCCGAAGCCCAGGCTCATGAGGTTGGTACAGATGTTTCGGTGAGTGCCGAGTACGCCCTTCGGGAAGCCGGTGGTGCCGGAGGTGTAGAAGATGGTGGCGTCGTCTTCGGGGTCGAGGTCGACGGGCGGCAGCTCGGCGTCGTCGGGAACGGCGCCGAGCGCGTCGTCGAAGTGGCGGGCCCCGGCGGGGAGCTCGGCGCGTTCGTCGCGGGCGACGACGACCGTTCGGAGCGCTTCGATGCCGGCGAGCTCGTCGACGAGGCGGTCGAGGCGTTCGGCGTCGCAGAAGAGCACGACCGACCCGGAGTCGCGCAACCCGTAGGCGAGCTCGGCGCCCGTCCACCAGGCGTTCAGCGGCACCGCGATCGCGCCGGCGGCGGTGGCCGCCCAGAACGCGACCGACCATTCCGGGAAGTTGCGCATGGCGATCGCGACCCGGTCCCCCTTCTCGACTCCGAGCTCGTCCCTCAGCACACCCGCGAGGCGGGCGACGGCACGGAAGTGGCGCTCGTAGGTCCAGCGTTCGTCCTCGTACACGAGGAAGTCGGCGCCGCCGTGCGCGCGGCTGATCTCGAGCACGGCGCGGAGCGAAGGCGGCGCGTGCTTCCAAACCCTCGTCGGCACACCGCGCACGACCACTTCGTCCATCTCGAACGGCTGCCCCGGTGCGGTCAGCTCGGCGTGTACCTCGGCGATCGACGGCGTCGTCGTCATCGCTCCCCCTCACATTCCGCGATGGCGCGCGCACGTTACCGTGACGCGCCTCTCGGCTATTGGGTCACGAGCCCGCGGGTCACGCTTGGTGATCGTCCCCGTGATGGCGCCGGTTCCGTCGCCGACGGCGTTCTTGCCCTCCGGCAGCGTTGCTTCCCGTCCTCTCGGGCGTCGCCGAGGGTCTCAGCCGTAGCTGAGGGACGGGTACCAGTCGGTGCCCCGGCCCTCGGGCGTGAAGTCGAACAGGTTCCACAGCGGGTCGATGGTCTCGCCGTGGCGGGGATCCTGGCCCGGCTCGGACGGCTCGTACAACAGCTCGGAACCCCAGAAGTGCCGGACCGTGTCGCCGTCCCGATGGAACACGTTGAGCATCGGCAGCTGCTGCGCGCCGTCGGGCGTTTCGCCGTGGTAGTCGTGGTTGAAGGTGTTCTCGGCGGACGAGAGGAGCCGGAGCCGCCGCCAACCGCGCCGTTCGGCGTGCTCGACCACCCGCGGCAGTGCCGTCTTCACGACGACGGCGACGTTGATGCGTTGCTCGGCGTGCTCGGCGACGCCGTCGAACGAATCGAGGAACTGCGTGCACGAGGGGCACGGCAGGTCCTCGTCGGGCGCGCGTGGGAACATCATGTTGTAGACGAAGAGGGTGTCCTTGCCCGGTGCGAACAGCTCCGAGAGCCTGACCCTCGCGGGAGCGCCGTCGGCTCCCTCACCCTCGAACACGTAGTCCTCCGGAACGGCCCCGCCCATCGGGAGCTCGCGTCGCGCGGCGGCCACCGCCTCCGTCACGCGGCGCAGCTCCCTCTCCTGTTCCAGGAGGCGATCGCGTGCGGCACGGTACTCGGCGGACTCTCCGGGGAACGAGGTCATGGCGTCTCCTCCTCCTGGGTTCCGGTCCCGGGCTCCGGGTCCCTGCTCTCTCGACGAACGAGGTTGCGGCCGATCGACTCCTTTGCCGCCGGATCCCGGGCGGCGGCTACGAGGGCGTGCTGGTCTCCGTCAGGCGGCGGAAGAGGTAGCGACGCTCGGCATCGGTCGCGGCGAGCTCGAGCGCCTTCCGGTACGCGGCCGCGGCCTCCTCGTGGCGCTCCAGGCGCCGGAGCAGGTCGGCGCGCGTGGCCGGCAGCAGGTGGTAGTCGCGCAGCTCGCCGGCCGCCTCGAGCTCGTCGACGATCGCCAACCCGGCCTCGGGGCCCGCGGCCATGGCGACCGCCACGGCCCGGTTGAGCGCCACGACCGGCGACGGCGTGAGCGCCGCGAGCTCGCCGTAGAGGGCGGCGATCTGGGGCCAGTCCGTGTCGGCAGCGTGGGCGGCGGTGGCATGGCACGCCGCGATCGCGGCCTGGACCTGGTAGGGGCCGGGCCGGCGGCGGCGCAGCGCCGACTCCAACCGCTCGACCCCCTCGTCGATCATCGCCCGGTCCCAGCGCGTACGGTCCTGGTCTTCGAGGGGGACGAGGTCGCCGGCGTCGTCCACCCGGGTGGCACGGCGGGAATCGTGCAGGACGAGGAGTGCCAGCAGCCCGAGCGCCTCGGGCTCGTCCGGCATCAGCTGCGTCAGCATGCGGGCGAGGCGGATGGCCTCCGCGCACAGGTTCTGGCGGATCAGGTCGGCGCCGGCGGTGGCGGCGTAACCCTCGTTGAAGAGGAGGTAGACCACGGCCAGCACCGCCCCGGTGCGTTCGGGCAGGAGGTGACCGGGCGGCACGCGGTACGGGATGCCGGCGTTGCGGATCTTGCGCTTCGCGCGTACCAGTCGTTGCGCCATCGTCGGCTCCGGCACGAGGAACGCTCGGGCGATCTCGGGCGTGGTGAGGCCGGCGAGCGTGCGCAGTGTGAGCGCGACCTGGGCTTCGAGCGCGAGCGCAGGATGGCAGCACGTGAAGATCAGGCGCAGCCGGTCGTCCTCGATGCCGCTCGGGTTGTCCGCGGGCGGCTCGCCCGCCGAGGCGAGCACCGCTACCTCCTCGAGCTTCGCGGTCCCGGTCTTCTCCCGGCGCAGCAGGTCGAGCGCGCGGTTACGCGCGGTCGTGGTGAGCCAGGCGCCGGGCTTGCGCGGGATGCCGTCCGGCCCCCAACGCTGCAGCGCGCGGGCGAAGGCGTCTTGGGTGCATTCCTCGGCGAGGTCCCAGTCGCCCGTGACCCGGATGAGCGTCGCAACGACCCGTCCCCATTCCTCGCGGAAGGCGTTCGTGACCGCCGCCTCGACCTCGGCGATGGAGCTCAGCTCTCGAGCTCCCAGATCGGCCGCACCTCGACCGCCCCGTAGTGGGCGGCAGGATGCTTGGCGGCCAGCTCGATGGCCTCGTCGAGGTCGGCGCAATCGATGATGTTGAAGCCGCCGACGATCTCCTTGGTCTCGGCAAACGGCCCGTCGGAGGTGAGCACCTCGTCGTTGCGGACCCGCACCGTGGTGGCGTCACCGCTGGGGCGCAGCCGCTCGCCGCCACGCATGACTCCACGGGTTTCGAGCTCGTCGACCCATCCCATGAACCCGGCGTCCGCCCGGATCTCGGCGGGGCTGGGCGAGTAGCTCTCGTCGGTGCAGATCATGAGCATGTAGCGCATGCCGTCCTCCTGTTCGGCCGAAGCACTACGACGACGAACCGGCCCCGGCGGGATCGACACGAGGGCCGTTCTGGCGTCGCTGCGCCGCAACATATGCGGTGCAGCGACGCCAGAGCATCCACCGGTACCCCCACTGACGAGGACGGTCGAGGCGACCGGAACTCATCGGGCCGGCCACCATCGCCCCCTACCCGACCGACCGCCAGGTGAGCGCCCGCCCGGAGCGCCGGTGGGTAACGTGCGCCCGGTGACCGACGAACGTCTCGAGGAGCTCACGCTCGACGACTGCCTCGCGCTCCTGCGGGCGCACCGGGTCGGCCGGGTCGCGGTGGTCGTCCACGACGCCCCGCTCGTGCTCCCCGTGAACTACCGCCTCGTGGAGGTCGGCGAGCGCAACTGGGTGGCGCTGCGCACGCGTCGAGGAGGCCCGGTCGCCAGCACTGTCATGCGGGTCGCGTTCGAGATCGACGGCGTCGACGAGGTGCACCGAGAGGGATGGTCGGTCCTCGTACGCGGGACGCTCCAGCCCGTCGACCCCACCGCCGCCGACTTTCGGGAGCGTTTCGACCCCGACCCGTGGCTCGCCGACGATCGGGACGCCTGGCTCGTCATCGAGCCGTTCTCGATCACGGGGCGCCGGTTGCACGGTGCGGACGCGGAGTGGCCGTTCTCGCTCGCGTGACGCGCGCCCGGCCCCTGCCTTCGGGACCTCAGGCTCCCTCACCCGGGTGTGGCATCGGGACGATCACGACCGGGCATGCAGCGTGCTGGGCAACCCGCTGGCTCACCGAGCCGAGCAACAGGCCGGCGAACCCGCCCCGTCCCCGCGAACCGACCACGACGAGCGCAGCGTTCTCGCCTTCGTCGTGGAGCACGTCGGATGCGTGGCCCTCGACGACCGCGGTCTCGATCCCCTCGCGGTCACCGGGGGCGAGCACGTCGCCGACGACCTCGTTCACGGTCTGTTCGGCCGCGTCGCGAGCCCGCTTCTTCCAGTCGGGGATCTCCGGCGCATAGGCGTCGATCCACGAGATGTCGAACGGATAGGCGTGTACGACCCGGAGGCGGCTCCCCGTCGCGGCGGCGTATTTCGCCGCCCATGCGAGCGCCGCCCTCGCGCCCTGTGAATCGTCGATACCGACGACGGTCGTGTCCATGTCTTCTCCTCCGTCTCACTGTTCTCGACGGACCCCTACGCCCGGGCGGCGAGGTACGCGGCACACCCGTCGATCGTCGCCAGCTCGGGGTAGTCGCGCTCGGGAATCTCGACGCCGGTGGCCTCGCTGAGGCCCGTCACGAAGTTCAGGAAGTCCATCGAATCGAGGTCGAGGTCCTCGCGCAGGTCGAGACCGGTGTCGATCGACGCCGGATCGACCTCCGGTGCCACTTGGGCGAGCGTCTTGAGTGCCAGCTCTGCGAGCTCTCGTTCGTTCATAGCTGCTCCGGTTCCTGGACCCGTCGGTCGACGGCGGCGAGAAAGCGACCGCCGCGGTGGCCGTCGCTCGCACGGTGATCGGCGGCGAGCGTGAGGTGCACGACCCGACGGGCACCGAGGAGGCCTCCGCTCGCCCACGGTTGCTCCACGATCTTGCCCACCCCGACGAGGCCGACCTGGGGCGGGTAGATCACGCCGTAGACGGTCTCGACGCCCTGGTCGCCGAGGTTCGTCACGGTGAGCGTGGGATCCGACATCTCCGACGCCCGCAGCCGGCCCGCACGCGCCCGCGCGACGAGGTCTCGCAGCTCGGCCATGAGCGTGCTGATGTCCTTCTCGTCGGCGTCGTGGAGCGCGGGCGCTACCAGGCCGCCGGCGCGGAGCGAGACCGCCACGCCCAGGTGGACGCCGTGACCGGGTTGGAAGGCACCGTCGACCCAGAAGCCGTTGAGCTCGGGAACGTCGCGTGCCGCCAGCGCCACCGCTCGCAGCACGAGGGCGGCGGGGAGGATGCGTTCGGCCACGGCCCGGCGCTCGTTCTCGGCCTCGAGCCACGCCAGGGCGCGGCTCATGTCGACGTGCGTGCCGAGGTAGTAGTGCGGGATCTCGCGCTTGGAGCGCGCCATGAGCGCCCCGATCGCCTGCCGCATCGCCGCCGCCTTCGTCGGTTGCACCTCGGGCGCGGCCTCCGGCGCGACCTCGGCCGCGGCTTCCGGGGCCGTCTCGGCACGCTCGACGTCGGCAGAGGTGACGGCGCCGCCGGGCCCGGTGCCCGCCACGCCCTCGACTTCGACTCCCAGCTCGCGGGCCCGCCGCCGGGCCCGGGGCGACACCCGCGCCCGCGGCTCGACCGCGGATCTCGCCGCCGCCTCGACGTCGTGGCGGGTGATCACGCCGTCGGGGCCGGTGCCCTGGACCACGGAGAGGTCGACGCCGAGGTCGGTGGCCAGGCGGCGCACCAGCGGCGAGTGGACCGCGTGGGCGGCCGGCTCCGGGGTCGGCGGCAGCGGCTCGGGCATGGGCGGCGCCGGCTCCGGAGGCGGTGTCGGTTCCGGGGGTGGCGTGGGCTCGGGGGGCGGGACCGGTTCCGGCGGCGGCACGGGCTCGGGCGGGAGGGGCGGCTGCTCGCCGGGTGCACCGGCGGTGAGGGTCGCGAGGGGCGTACCGACACCGACCTTCTCGCCCTCGGGGACGAGGATCTCGTCGACGACCCCGTTCTCGAACACCTCCACCTCGATGTCGGCCTTGTCGGTCTCGACCACGGCCACGACGTCGCCGCGTTTCACGGCGTCGCCCGGCTTGACGAGCCACTCGGTGATCGTGCCGGCATCCATGTCGGCGCCGAGCGACGGCATGGTGAACTCACCCACCGGCGTCGACCACCTCGCGGGCGGCCGCGACGATCCCCGCCACCTGCGGCACCGCCGCCTCCTCGAGGTGGCGGGCGTACGGGATCGGCACCTCGGCGGCGCAGACGCGCCCGACAGGGGCGTCGAGGTCCCAGAATGCGCCCTCCATGATCCGCGCGGAGACCTCGGCGGCGAGGCTGCCGCTGCGCCAGCCCTCGTCGACGACGACGGCGCGGTGCGTTCGGGCCACGGACGCCAGGATCGCGCTCGTGTCGAGCGGACGCAGCACCCGCAGGTCGACCACCTCGGCCGAGATGTCTTCGCGTGCGAGCTCGTCGGCGGCGGCGATGCACTTGCCGAGTGATCCTCCGTAGGTGACGAGCGTGAGGCGCTCGCCGGGGCGCCGGACGACGGCGCGGGAGATGTCGACCGGACCGGCGTCGGCAGCCAGTTCGCCTTCCATGTTGTAGAGACCGCCGTGTTCGAAGATCAGCACCGGGTTCGGGTCCTCGAGCGCGGTCCACAGCATGCCGCGGGCGTCTTCGAGCGTCGCCGGCGCCACCACCTTGATGCCCGGGATGTGGGCGTACATCCCCTCGAGACTGTGGGAGTGCTGGGCCGCGAGCTGGCGGCCCGCGCCGGTGGTCATGCGGATCACGAGCGGGACGTTCAGCTGGCCACCCGACATGTGGAGCAGCGTGGCCGCGTTGTTGAGGATCTGGTCGAGCGCGAGCAGGCTGAAGTTCACGGTCATGATCTCGACGATGGGACGCATGCCGCCCAGCGCCGCACCGATCCCCGCGCCGACGAACCCGGCCTCCGAGAGCGGGGTGTCGCGGACCCGCTCGGGGCCGAACTCGTCGAGCAAGCCCTTGCTCACCGCGAAGCAACCCCCGTAACGGCCGACGTCCTCCCCCATCAGGAAGACCCGTTCGTCGCGTTGGAGCGCCTCGCGCAGGGCGGCGCGCATGGCATCGCGATAGGTCGTCCTCACCGTCCCGGCTGCGGCCGGACCCGCGGTCGCGGCGCTCGCTGCGGTGGCAGTCACGGTGCCTCCCCCGCGAGCACGAACCGGGTGAGATCGTCGACGGGCTCGTCGGTGCCGGCCTCGGCGAACGCCACCGCGGCGTCGATCTCGCCGGCCACCTCCGCCTCCAGCTGAGCCTCCACGTCGTCGTCGAGGGCACCGATCGTGCGGAGGTGGGCCGCGAACGCGTCGAGCGGGTCCCGCTGCTTCCACTCCTCGACTTCGGCCTTCGAACGGTAGAGCTCGGGGTCGTACATCGAGTGCGCACGGTACCGGTAGGTACGGAACTCCAGGAAGTGCGGCCCGCCCCCACCCCGAATCGCGGCGACCGCACGGCGCGCCGCCTCCTCGACGGCGACGACGTCCATCCCGTCGACCGGCCAGGCGGGCATCTCGTAGCTCGCCGCCTTCAGCGCCAGGTCGACCTCCGACTCGGAGCGGGCGAGCGCGGTGCCCATGGCGTAGAGGTTGTTCTCGCAGCAGAACAGCACCGGCAGGTCCCACAGCGCCGCCAGGTTCATGGCTTCGTGAAATTCGCCCTCCGCCATCGCCCCCTCGCCGAAGAAGCACGCGGTGACGCGCCGGCGACGCTGCATCTTGTCGGCGAGGGCGAGCCCGATCGCGATCGGCAACCCTCCACCGACGATGGCGTTGCCGCCGTAGAAGCGGCGGTCGGCGTCGAAGAGGTGCATGGAGCCGCCCCGGCCGCGGCTGCAGCCCTCGACCTTGCCGAACATCTCGGCCATCAGCGCCTCGGCCTCGACGCCGCGGACGAGCGCGTGCCCGTGCTCCCGGTAAGTTGCGACCACGGCGTCGTCGGGGGTCAGGGCCTCCATCACGCCGGTGGCGACCGCTTCCTCTCCGATGTAGAGGTGGAGGAAGCCCCGGATGTCGCCGGCGCTGTACAGCTCGACACAGCGCTCCTCGAAGCGCCGGATTCGCAGCATCTCGCGGTACAGGTGGAGGCCGTGCTCGGCGTCGAGTGTCATTGGCCTCCTTCCAGGGTCGAGAGGTCGCCTTCGGGGAGACCGAGCTCGCGGGCCCGCAGCAGCCGGCGCATGATCTTGCCGCTGCGCGTCTTGGGCAGGTCGTCGCGAAACTCGATCTCGCGGGGCGCGACCGCCGCCCCGAGGCGGGTACGGGCGAAGCCGAGCAGGTTGCGGAGGAGCTCGTCGCTCGGCTGCACACCCGGCTTGAGCGCCACGAACGCCTTCACGATCTCGCCCGCGACCGGGTCGGGCTTGCCGATCACGCCGGCCTCGGCGACGGCGTCATGCTCCATCAGCGCGCTCTCCACCTCGAAGGGGCCGATGAGGTGACCGGCCGACTTGATCACGTCGTCGGCGCGCCCGACGAACCAGTAGTAGCCGTCGTTGTCGCGCATCGCGAGGTCGCCGGTGTGGTACCAGCCGCCGACGAAGCACTTGCGGTAGCGCTCCTCCTCGTGGAGATAGCCCCGGAACATCGACGGCCATCCCGGGCGGAGCGCGAGCTCGCCGCTCACGAGCGGCTCCGTGATCTCCTCGGCAGAACCGTCGCGCACCACGATGTTCCCGTGGTCGTCGCGGCGCAGGATCGTCGCCTCGACGCCGGGGAGGGGCCGGCCCATCGAGCCCGGCTTGATGTCCGTCGAGGCGTAGTTGGCGATCATGATCCCGCCGGTCTCGGTCTGCCACCAGTTGTCGTGGATCGGGAGCCCGAACGCATCGACACCCCAGCGCACCGCCTCGGGGTTCAGCGGCTCGCCCACGCTGGCGATGAAGCGCAGGTCGGGCAGCTCGTAGCCGCGGGCGATGTCGGTGCCGACCTTCATCATCATGCGGATTGCCGTCGGCGCGGTGTACCAGACGCTCACGTGCTGGTCGCGCAGTGTGCGATACCAGCGTTCGGCGTCGAACTCGCCCTCGTCGACGATGCTGGTGACGCCGTTGGCGAGCGGCGACACGATGCCGTACGAGGTGCCGGTCACCCAACCGGGGTCGGCGGTGCACCAGAAGACGTCGTCGGGGTGGAGGTCCAGCGCCAGCCGGCCGGTGACGACGTGGGAGAGCACCGCCCGGTGCACGTGCACCGCTCCCTTGGGAGTGCCGGTCGTGCCGCTGGTGAAGTGGAGCAGCGCCATGCTCTCGGGGTCGGTGGCCGGAATCTCGTAGCGGTCGCTCGCGCCCGCCATGAGGTCGCCCAGGTCGCGGGTTCCCTCGACGTCGGTGGGCTCGCCCTTGCTGCCCACGAGGAGCACGTGCGTCAGGCCGGGCAGGGAGTCGCGGATCCCGACGACCTTGCGGTGGTAGAGGGCCTCGGTGGTGACGAGCACGCGGGCGTCGCCGATCTCGAGGCGCTGGCGGATCGGTTCGGGCCCGAACGCCGAGAACAGGGGGCAGGCGACGCTGCCGTGCTTGAGCGTGCCGAGTATCGCCACGTAGAGCTCCGGAATCCGTCCGGCGAGCACGAACACGCGCTCGCCGCGCTGCACACCGAGGTGCTCGAGGACGTTGGCGAACCGGTTCGTCTGCGTCCGCAGGTCGGCGTACGTGAAGTCGCGCACGTCGCCGTGGCGGCCCAGCCATCGCAACGCGAGATGCTCCGCGCGATGACCGCGGGCGTGACGGTCGACGCACTCGTAGGCGATGTTGAGCCCGTGCCGTCCGGGCAGGCCGTCGAGGGTCCGCTGCTCGTCGTCCCAGGAGAACCCGGCGCGCGCCTGCTCGTAGTCACCGAGGTTGGGTACCACTCCGGCGGCGCCGGCGTCCTTGCGGATGAGCTCGCTCATGGGCACCTCGAGGTCACGCGCTGCGTGTGCGCTGACGTCGTCGCTGGATGGTGCGCCGCTCGCGCTCGGTCGCGCCACCCCACACCCCGAGTTCCTCCCGGGCATCGAGGGCGTACTCCAGGCACGTCTCCCGGACCGGGCACCCCGCGCACACCTCGAGGGCCTCGGCGGCATCCTCTTCGGAGTCGGGATAGAAGAGCGCGGGCCCGAGCCCCTGGCAGCGCGCCTCGGTCATCCAGCCGACAGCCGCCGAGCGGCGCCGACGCCGCGTCGTGGTCTCACGCCACGCCTCCACGGTCGGCAGAGAGCGGACCGGTGCAGCCACGGTGCTCCAATCTCCGGTGTTTTGGTCTCCGGTGTTGTGGTCTCCGGTGTCTCGGTCCCCGGGTGGGACACCCGTATCGTCCGCGCGCCGGGCGGTCCTGCCCAGGGCCGAAGGTCCGAACGGGGGGCCCTGCCGTCGGGGACCTTCGTCCCGAGCCGGTACCTGCTTCCGGCCGTCGACTGCGGGTTTCAAGCGTGGTGTCGGTTGGGTCGGTTGGGCGGCATACCCAGGACGGTCGCGACGGCCGCCAGGCGCGACTCGAGTGCCTTGACCGCCCGGCGCCGCTCACGGGGGCTGTGGGCAACCTCACCGAGTCGGCGGGCGCAGTGGCGGCTCGTGCGCGCCACCGATTCCCGTGCGGGGCGCAACCCCATCACCAGGCGCTCCCTGCGGGAATGCGTGCGGCTGCGCCGGTGACGGGGATCGATCGTGGGCAGGCGGTCCAGCGACCCGTCGACGCCGATGACGGCGGCGCCCAGCGCCGTCAGGACGGCCACCGCGAACAGTCCGAAGAGGAGCACCGCCACCGGACCGGTGGGCTGGCTCCCCCACGCCAGCCGGGCGGCCGCCACGGTCGCCGTCATCGTCGCCAGCGCGACGGCCGCCGCAGCGTGGAGCGCGGTCACCGGAGGCCGCCGGCGACGCGCTCACGGTCGCCGGGCTCGGGCGCGCCCGAGGAGGACCCCGCGCCACCGACGATGAGGACGGGCACCGGGGTGTTGCGCGCCAGGCGGGAGGCCGTGCTCCCGACCAGCAGCTTCGATGCCCCTCGCCCCCGGCTCCCGACGGCGATCCAGCCGCCGAAGAACACGAGCAGTGCCGTGGTTGCGGACATGGCGGGCATCATGCGGACCCCGCGGCTTCGCACCCAGAGGCGAAGGGGCCGCCCGGGGAGGACCTTCGGCTCTGCCCTTCCGGGCCCGGAATCCGTACGTTCAGGTCATGGACGGGGCACGACGGACGCCAGCCGCGCCGGCGGACGAGCGCCGGCATCGTCGTCTCTCGGTCCCGATCGGGCGGATCGCGGGGATTCCGGTCCGCGTGCACGCCACGTTCTTCGTCCTCGTAGTGCTCTTCGCCGTGGGCTCCTCGGGCCCCGAGGGTCCCGGCCCGCTCATCGGACTGTGGTGGCTCGCCCTGATCTTCGCCTGCGTGGTCGTCCACGAACTCGCCCACTGCATCGTCGCGCGCCGGCGCGGCGCCGTCGTGAACGAGATCATCCTGCTCCCGATCGGGGGGATCTCGAGGATGGAGCGCCTGCCCGAGACACCGGCCGACGAGCTGGCCGTCAGCATCGCCGGCCCGCTCGCCAGCATCGCCATCGCGGCCGTAGCCGGAGCCGCGTCGCTCGCCGCCGGCCAGCCGCTGATCCCGATCGACCTGCTCGAGGGGGGGTTCCTCGCCCGGCTGGCGTGGCTGAACCTGATCCTCGGGGCGTTCAACCTGTTGCCTGCCTTCCCCCTCGACGGCGGCCGGGTGTTGCGGGCGCTGCTCGAGCGCCGTCTCGACCTCGAGACCGCGACCCACCGCGCCGCCCGGCTCGGCCGCACACTGGCCCTTGCCCTGGCCGCGGTCGGCATCCTGTTCGACCTCTGGCTCGTGATCATCGCGGTGTTCGTGTACCTGGGCGCCTCGGCCGAGGAGACGGCGACGATCGTGCACCTGCGGCTGCGCGGTCGCCGAGTCGGCGAGGCCATGGTGGTCGAGCCCGTGCTCCTCGAGGACGACACCCGGGCCGGTGAGGCCCGCGAGCTGCTGCGCCGCACGACCCAGCGCACGTTCCCGGTCGTGCATGCCGGCCACTACCTCGGAGTCGTCGACGCCCGCGACATCGGCACGATGGAACCGGCGACCCCGGTCGAGGTCATGACCGACCGCGACGCGCCCGCACTCACCAGGAGCGCGTTGCTGGAGGTCGACGCGCTTCCCGTGCTGCAGGCCACGACCCACGACGCCGTCCCCGTACTGGAGGGCGACACGGTCGTCGGGCTGCTCCAACGAGACGACCTCGAACACTTCGTGCAGGAGCCCGCCCCCGACGGGCATCCCCAGAACTAGGAGAGCGTCATGGACGACAGGATTGTCTGGTTCGAACAACTGGACCGCACCCACGTACCCGAGGCGGGCGGCAAGGGCGCCAACCTCGGTGAGCTCGCCCGCGCCGGCTTCCCCGTACCGCCCGGGTTCGTGATCACCGCCGCCGCGTACCGGCACGCGATGGAGGAGGGCGGCGTGCGTGACGAGGTGCGCGACCTCGTCGCGAACGCCGACACCGACGATCCCGAGGCACTCCGCGACGTGTCCGAGCGCCTCCAGCAGCTCGTGCACAAGGCGGGGATGCCCCGCGGCCTGCGCGGCGTGATCCTGGAGGCGTACCGACGGCTTCGCGACGACAAGCCCGGAATGGACCGAGCACTGGTCGCGGTGCGCTCCTCGGCGGTCGACGAGGACACCGCCGGTACTTCGTTCGCGGGCATGCACCAGACGTTCACCGACGTGTGCGGCGACGAGCTCCTCCTCGATCGGGTCGTCGACTGCTGGGCCTCCATGGCCGGCCAGCGCGCCCTCGCGTATCGCAGGAGCCAGGCCATCCCCGGCGAGCCTGCGATCGCGGTGGTCGTGCAGCGGATGATCGACTCCGAGCGTTCGGGCGTCGTGTTCTCGGCCGACCCGACGACCGGGGACCGGTCGCGAATCGTGATCGAAGGGGCGCTCGGCCTCGGCGAGGTCGTGGTCGGTGGTCTGGTGGAGCCGGACACCTACGTCGTGGCCAAGGACGGACTGCGGCTGGTCGACGTCCGTGTCGGTCACCAGGACTTCGCCATCCGCCGCCGCCCCACCGGGGGTGACGAGCAGGTCGAGCTCACCACCGAGGACGCCGACCGCCGCATCCTCACCGACGAGGAGGCGTTGGAGCTGGCCCGCCTCGCCATCCGGGTCGAGGAGCACTACGGCGAGCCTCAGGACATGGAGTGGGCCATCGCCGACGACACGATCTGGCTGGTGCAGTCGCGGCCGATCACGACGCTCGAGGGGGCCGGCGGGGCGGATTCGAACGGGACCGGCGAGATGCTCCTGAGCGGCCTCGCTGCGTCCCCCGGCATGGCTGCCGGCCCCGTCCGCGTGCTTCACACCGTCGACGACGGGGCGCAGCTGCGCACGGGGGAGATCCTGGTTGCGCCGATGACGACACCCGACTGGGTGCCGACGATGCGGCGTGCCGCCGCGCTCGTGACCGACGGTGGCGGCGTCACGTGCCACGCCGCCATCGCCAGTCGCGAGCTGGGCGTCCCGTGCGTGGTCGGAACCCACGACGCGACCGAGCAGCTCGAAGACGGCCGGCTGGTCACCGTCGACGGCGCCAAGGGCATGGTGTACGACGGCGCCCTGGCGTCCACGACGGCCGCGACCACCACGACGGTGGCGGCCACACCCGCAACGTCGGTTGCCGCGATCGAGCCGCTGGCGACGCGGATCTACGTGAACCTGGCGATCGCCGAGCACGCCGATGCCGTGGCCGCCCAGCCGGTCGACGGCGTCGGGCTGCTGCGAGCCGAGTTCATGATCACCGACGCCCTCGGTGGCGAGCACCCCCGCCACATGCTCGGCCGGATCGGGGGCCGGGAGCAGTTCCTCGCGCAGATGTCGGCGTCCCTGCTGCAGGTGACCCGGGCGTTCGCGCCCCGGCCCGTCGTATACCGCACGATCGACTTCCGCAGCAACGAGTTCCGCGGCCTGGTCGGTGGCGCCGAGTACGAGCCGGTCGAGGCCAACCCCATGATCGGATACCGCGGCTGCTACCGCTACGTGCGTGAGCCCGAGCTCTTCGCCCTCGAGCTGGAGCTGCTCGCACGGGTGCGGGAGGAGACGCCCAACCTGCACGTCATGATCCCGTTCGTACGGACACGGTGGGAGCTCGAAGCGTGCCTCGATCTGATCGAGGCGAGCCCGCTCGGGCGCCAGCGTGGTCTTCACCGCTGGGTGATGGCCGAGGTGCCGTCGGTGGTGTACCGGATCCCCGAATACGCCGCCCTCGGGATCGACGGGGTGTCGATCGGCTCCAACGACCTCACCCAGCTCATGCTGGGCGTCGATCGAGACTCGGAGACCTGCGCCGAGCTCTTCGACGAGTCCGACGCCGCCGTGCTCGACGCCATCGCCCGGATCATCGGCGCCGCCCGCGACGCCGGGATCACCTCGTCACTGTGCGGGCAGGCGCCGTCCACCAAGCCCGAGTTCGCCGAGCACCTCGTCCGGTTCGGGATCACGTCGGTGTCGGTGAACCCCGACGCGGTCGACGCCGCCCGCCGCGTCGTCGGTGCCGCCGAGCGCCGCATCCTGCTCGACGCCGCCCGGGCCCGCTGAGCCCGGCACCTGAGAGCATGGGGGCTTGATCGGGTTCCGCGACGAAGGATCGCGGTCCTACGGTGCGGCGACGCCGAGGTGGCGGACGAACCAGTCGCGGGCAAGTCCCGCAACCGTCTCCAGCGCGCCCCGCTCCTCGAACAGATGCGTCGCACCGGGCACGACCTCGAGGCGCCGTTCGCCGCCCAGCATCCGCTCGGCCTCGCG
>DASUUL010000008.1:0-5786 GCA_036374115.1 Acidimicrobiia bacterium
GCCGGTTCCACGTGCCCGTCCCCGGCCGCCCCCGGTGCCTCGAGCGGGAACACCGCGTCGATGCGGTCGAGGATCTCGCGGGCCGGGACGACCTGCTCCGCGCTCCAGTCGCCGGCGGCGTCGAGAGGCATGAACTCGATGAAGCGCATGCCGATGCCGCGATCGCGGCCGAAGGCGGCGAGCTCGACCACCTCGTCGTCGTTGACACCGCGGATGACGACACAGTTGACCTTGACCGGATCGAGGCCGGCGTCGAGGGCGGCATCGATGCCGGTGACGACCTTGTCGAGCTCGTCGCGGCGAGTGAGCTCGAAGAACGTCTCGCGGCGGAGCGAATCGAGCGAGACGTTGATGCGGCGGAGACCGGCGCCGGCGAGGTCGTGCGCCATCTCCGCCAGCCGGGTGCCGTTCGTGGTGAGGGCGAGGTCGACCCCGAGGGGCGCGAGCATCCCCACGAGGCGCGGGAGATGGGCCCGGACCGTGGGTTCGCCCCCCGTGATCCGCACGGCGTCGAATCCGAAGCGCTCCACGCACACGCGGGCGATGCGCGCCTGCTCCTCGTAGGTGAGCAGGTCGTGGCGATCGAGCCACTGCATGCCCTCTTCGGGCATGCAGTAGGTGCACCGGAAGTTGCAGCGGTCGGTGATCGAGATCCGCAGGTCCTTGACCCGACGCCCGAACGGGTCGATCAGCGCTTCGGCCACGAGCCCAGGCTACGCGAAGCGTGGAGGGAGCCCGCCGGGCGCTCCCTGTGCCCCCGTCAATGGTCGGGGGCGGCGTCGAGGAGCATGACGGTGACGTCGTCGCCGGCGGCCACGCCGTCGCCGTCAGCGAGGAGCGCGAGGCCGTTCGCAGCGGCCATCGCCGACAGCACGTTGCTCTGCTGGGCGCCCGTACGCACCGCCAGGTAGTGCCCGCCCTCCGAACGCACGTGCACCCGGTCGAGGTGGAGCTTGCCGTCGGGCTTGCGCCGCAGGTCGTGCTCCGCCACCGCCGCGATCTCGGGACGGAACCGGCGGGCGTGCCCCATGAGCGCGAGCACGGCGGGGCGGGCGAACAGCTCCCAGCTCACGTGGGACGACACCGGGTTCCCCGGCAGCCCGAACACGGGGGTGTCGCCGACGACCCCGAACGCGAGCGGCTTGGCGGGCTTGATCGCCACCTGCCACCACTCCAGGGCGCCGAGGCGGTCGAGCGCCGCCTTCACGTAGTCGTAGTCGCCGACGGAGACACCGCCGCTCGTGACCACGGCGTCGCACGTCGCGATGCCCTCGCGGAGCAGCTCGATGATGCGGCCCTCGTCGTCGGGAGCGATACCCAGGTCGACGGGCTCGGCGCCCGCCGAGGCGACGAGGGCGAGCAGCATCGGCCGGTTGGCGTCGCGGATCTGCCCGGGTGCGAGCGCGCCGCTCTCCACGAGCTCGTCGCCGGTGGAGAGCACGGCGACGCGGGCGCGCCGCACCACCGCGACCTCGCGGAGACCCAGGCTCGCCAGCACGCCCAGGTGGGCGGGGCTGAGCGCGGTCCCGGGCGGGAACACCGCCTGGCCGGCCTCGAGGTCGCCACCCACGGCACGCACGTGGTCGCCCGCGCCGGCTGCGCGCAGGATGCGCACGCCGTCGGTGCCGGCGCGCTCGGTCTGCTCCACCATCACGATCGCGTCGGCCCCCTCGGGCAGCGGCGCACCGGTCATGATCCGAACGGCCTCTCCGCCCGCGACCGCGATCCCCTGGGGCGACCGGCCGGCGGGGAGATCGGCGATCACGCGGAGCTCGACGGGTGCGTCCGGCCCCGCACCGGCGGTGTCGGCCGCCCGCACCGCGTAGCCGTCCATCGCGGTGTTGGCGAAGGGCGGGACGGGCTCGGAGGCGACGATCGCTTCCGCGGTCACGAGACCGAGGGCCTCGCGGAGCGAGACGGTCGTCACCGGGAGCTCGCTGATCGCGCCGAGCACGAGTGCCTGCGCGTCGGCGAGCGAGATCATCCGACGCGCCCCGGTCTCACAGCAGGCCGCGCTTGCGCACGATGTCGACGAGGAGCTGCTCCACCTCGGGGCCGAGATCCGGGCGCTCGAGCGCGAGCTCGAGGTTGGCGCGCAGGTAGTCGAACTTCATTCCGGCGTCGTAGCGGCCCTCCCGGAACCGGAAGCCGTAGACCGGCTCGTCCCGGAGCAGCAGGCCGATGGCGTCGGTGAGCTGGAGCTCGCCACCGGCTCCGGGCTCGATCCGGTCGATGGCGTCGAAGATGCGCGGTGTGAACACGTACCGGCCGATCACCGCGAGCGTCGACGGCGCCTCGTCGGGCGGCGGCTTCTCCACCACCGATCGCAGCCGGAACACGTCATCGGAGACGGCGTCGACCTCGGCGGAGCCGTATGCGGAAATCTCCTCGCGCGTCACCTCGAGAAGGGCAACGACCGACGCCTGCTCGCGTTCGTGCACCTCGATCATCGATCGCAGCAGCAGCGCGTCGTCGACCATCACGTCGTCGCCGAGCATCACCGCGAAGGAGCCGTCGCCGACGTGGCGGCGCGCGACCGAGACTGCGTGACCGAGACCGAGGGCCTCGTGCTGGCGGATGAAGTAGAGGTCGACGAGCCCCGCGAGGGCCTGGACCTCCTCGAGGAGATCGTGCTTGCCGGAGTGCTCCAGCTTCGCCTCGAGCTCGGGCTGGCGATCGAAGTGATCCTCGATCGCGCTCTTGCCCCGACCGGTGACGACGGTGACGTCGTCGATCCCCGCCCGCACCGCCTCCTCGATCACGTACTGGATCGTGGGCTTGTCGACGATCGGGAGCATCTCCTTGGGGACGCTCTTCGACGCCGGGAGGAAGCGCGTGCCCAGCCCCGCCGCCGGGATCACCGCCCGCTTCACCGGGCTCATGGCTGCGCCGTCGGCCTCATGGGTCACGAACCGTATCGCCACCGCCGGAGTTCCCGAGCCCGAGCTCCTGGCCGCGCAGGAGGCGGCGCAGGTTGGGGAGGTGTCGGGCGAGCACGAGGACGGCCAGCGTGGTGGTGACGGCGATGTCGAGCGCGCTCCCGCCGGTGACCGCCACCAGCACCGGGAACGCGACGGTGGTGACCAGCGACGCCACCGATGCCTTGCGGAGGCCCCGGGCGATGAGGAACCAGACGACGGCGAGTCCGAGCGCGATCAGCGGGAACAGCACGACGAGCACACCGCCCGCGGTCGCGACGCCTCGCCCGCCCCTGAACCGGCGGGTCGCCGGCAGCATGTGGCCGAGCACGGCGGCGAGGCCGAGGATGTAGGCGCCGCGGTGGCCGTCGAGCGCGAGACCGACACCGCTGGCGAGGGCGCCCTTGCCGATGTCGACGAGGAACACGACCAGCCCGGCCTTCCAGCCGGCGAGCCGGTACACGTTCGACGCCCCGGGGTTGCCCGAGCCCTCCCGCAGCACGTCGTGGCCGGTGGCGCGGGCCACGAGCCCGGCCGCGGGGAAGGTGCCCACGAGGTAGGCGACCGGGATGAGCACCAGCACGGGGGTCATGCTCGGCACAACGTGGCTCCGTCCCGCCGTCTCGTCAATCCGGCCTCGGTGGGATCGGGTACCATTAGCAGTCGACAGTGGCGAGTGCTAACGGACCCGGACGGAGCCGATGCCCACCTACCAGTACCGATGCGCCCAGTGCGGCGAGCAGTTCGAGGCCCGGCAGTCGATCCACGACGACTCCCTCACCGTGCACGACGGCTGTGGCGGCAAGCTGGCGAAGGTCTTGGGCGTGGGCGGGATCGTGCTGAAGGGGCCCGGCTTCTACCGCACCGACAGCCGGGGCAAAGCGGGCGGCGGGCGCGACCGCAAGGGCGACGGCGAGTCGAAGCCGGCGGCGGCGAGCACCAACGGCTCGGGCGACTCGAAGAAGAACGACAGCGGGTCCGCGTCGAAGTCGGCCACTGCGAGCTCGGGGGCCTCGAAGGGCGACTCCTCGAAGTCGTAAGCTCCCGGCGACGGCGTCCCTCCCACCGCTTCCCGCTCCCCCTGCTCGGCTTCCCCTGCTCGGCTTCCCCCTTCTCGGCCCATGGTCCACGGAAGGGGTTCTCCATGTTCCGTCGCTCTCCTCGCGCGCTGCTCCTGTGGGTTGGCGCGGCCGGTATCGCCCTCGTCACCGCACTGGTCGTCGGCAACGATCTCGCCACCCTCCATCGACGCGCGCGCGATCTCGGGCCCGAGGTCGCGGTCGCGGTCGCCGTGCGCGACCTGCCGCTCGGAGCGACGGTGACCGGCGGCGACGTGAGCACGCGCTACTTGCACGAGTCGCAGCTCCCCGAGGGCGCCGTCACCGCCGAGGTCGCCGAGGGGCGGATCGTCGCGGTTCCGGTGGTGCGCGACGCGGTCGTGTCGCGGCGGAATCTCGCGCCGCGCGAGCGCGACGGTCTCGACGGCGTGGCGCCACCGGGAATGCGGATCGTGCGTGTGGTCGCCGACGCGCCCGATGCCGGTCGCCGCGTCGGCGCGGCCGTCGACGTGCTCGCGACCTTCGACACCGTGGTCGCCGTCGACCCGGTGTCGGGCGAGCCGAGCGACCCGACGGTCGTCGTCGCACGCGGGGCGACCGTCATCGCGATCGACGACCGCGCCGACGGGCCCGGCGATGTCACCGGCACGGTGGGGCCCGGCCGCGGCATGACACTGCTCGTGACCGACGACGAGTCTCGAGCGATCGCCTACGCCACCGCCGCCGGCGTGATCACGGTCGCGCTCGTTCCCCCTGAGGACGCCCGCGCCGCGCCCGCCACGTAGCCTCCCTCCCCGTGCCCATCGTCCACGCCATCGTCCTCGGCATCGTGCAGGGGCTCACGGAATTCCTGCCCATCTCGTCGAGCGGGCACCTGATCCTCGTACCCGAGTTGCTCGGCTGGGACGAGCTCACCAGCGACCCCGCGCTCAACAAGACGTTCGACGTCGCGCTCCACGTCGGAACGTTCGTGGGTGTGGCGTGGTACTTCCGTCACGATCTCGCCACCTACATGCGAGCAGCACTCCGCTCGATGCGAACCCGGTCGATCACCGACGCCGACGAGCGCATGGCGTGGCTGCTCTTCCTCTCGGCGGTGCCCGCCGCGATCGTCGGCGCGGTGTTCAACGACTTCATCGAAGAGGAGACCGGGCGGCCGATCCTCATCGGTGTGATGCTCATCGTGTTCGCCGGGGTCCTCGCGATCGCCGACCGCGTGCCCGGCGTGCGCAAGACCGGCGCGTTCGGCCTGCGCGACGCCGCCCTCATGGGCACCGCCCAGGCGCTCGCACTCCAGCCGGGCGTGTCGCGCGCCGGGGCGACGATCTCGATGGGCCGGTGGCTGCGCTTCGACCGCGACGCCGCGACCCGGCTCTCCTTCCTGATGAGCCTGCCGATCATCGCGGGGGCCGGGCTCTTCGAGACCGTCGACGTGCTGCTCGACGGCGGGGTCGACCCGGATCTCTACGCGCCGTTCCTCTGGGGGATGGTGTCGGCCGCGGTCAGCGGCTTCCTGGCGATCGCGTGGCTGCTGCGCCTGCTGCGCACGCACTCGTTCACGCCGTTCGTGATCTACCGCGTGGTCGTGGGCGTGACCGTGATCATCGTGTTCGCCACCGGCTTGCGCTGAACTCCGTCTTCATCAGGTCTGGCTTCTTCAGGTCTGGCTCAGGCCGCTCGGGATGACCCGCGGCGTCCACGGACGGGCGCGGTCGAAGCGGTGGCCGACGACCCGGCCCTCGTGGAGACGCTCGAGGAAGTCACGGGGCCCGTCGAAGTCCTCAATCTCGACGTAGGCGGCGCCGAGGGC
>DASUUL010000009.1:0-5822 GCA_036374115.1 Acidimicrobiia bacterium
GGGGAGCGTCGGCGCGGCCTCGAGGTCGGTGCGTGGGGTCACGGCCGGGTGCCGCCCAGCCGGTCACCGGTGAGGACGAGATGGCTGTCGCCGAACTCGTGCCAGCGGTACCCGAGGTCGAAGGCGACGCGGTAGGCGCGCTGCAGCGCCTCGCGTCCGGTGAAGGCCTCGAGCATCTGGAGGTGCGACGACTCGGGCTCGTGCCACCCCGTCAGCAGCCCGTCGACGGACGCGACCGGCGCTGCCGGCGTCACGACCACGTCGGTCCAACCTCGTCCCGGATGCACCACCCCATGGTCGTCGGTGACGGTGGCGAGTGCACGCACCACCGTCGTCCCGGCCGCCAGCACCCGCCCGCCGTGGCCCCGCGCGTCGTTCACGGCCGCGGCGGTCGCCTCCGGCACGCGGTAGCGCTCGGGGTAGGGCCGCTCCCCGCCCTCGAGCGACGAGACGCCGGTGTGGAGCACGAGCGGAGCGACGGAGACGCCCCGGGTGACGAGATCGGTCACGACCTCGGGTGTGAAGGGCCGGCTGGCGCTCGGCATCTCCGCGCTCCCGGGCTGGCGTCCGAAGATCGTCTGGTAGGCGGAGAGCGGCCACGGGTGCGGGACGTGCCGGTACCGGATCGGGCGGCCGTGTGCGGCGGTGTACTCGTCGAGGCCGATCGGGAGGTCGAACGTCGCGATCCAGAGGCGCCGCGAGCCGGCGAAGCGCGTCAGGAGGTGGAGCGCGCCCCCACCGAGGAGCGTGACCCCGAGCGGGCGCTCCAGCCACAGCGGCGCGCTGGCGCCGGCGTCGGGCCGGCGGACCTCCACGAGCCACACGTCGCCGGGGAGGGCGCCCGACAGGTGCACGACGATCGGCTCTCCGTCGGGCAGGCAGCCGTCGAGGGCAGCCGGCACGGTGGCCGACGTGTTCACCACCAGGAGGTCGCCGGCGCGGAGGTGGTCGCCGATTTCGCGGAAGCGGGCGTCGATCGGATCGGCATCCCCCGAGCTCACGAGGAGGCGGACGCCGTCGCGGCGCAGGCCGCGGGCTTCGGGCGGTTCGTGGGCCTCGTGCTCGGGGTCGAGCGTGAAGTCGAGCACCTCGGTAGCGGCGGTTGCGGTCATGGTGTCCTCGGTCCTTCGCTCGCGGCGACGAGCCGGCGCGCCTCGTAGCGGCCGCTCGGCCGGTCACCGGCGACGAGGTCCAAGAGCCCGGGCACGCTCGCCCCGGGCTCGGGACGGTCGGAGATGTCCTCGCCGGGGAACGCGTCCTGGTGCATCTCCGTGCGCATGTCGCCGGGGTCGACCACCAGCACCCGGAGGTCGGGACGCTCCGCCGCGAGGATGCGGCTGGCGTGCTCGAGTGCAGCCTTCGACGATCCGTAGCCGCCCCAGCCCTCGTAGGGCTCGATACCGGCGTCGGAGGTCATGTTCACCACGGTCGCACCGTCACCGAGCTGGTCGCCGAGCGCCTGGACGAGCGCCACGGGGGCGACGACGTTGACGTCGAGGATCCGGCGAAAGACGTCCGGGTCGATGGCGCACAGCGTCGGGAGTGGGCTCTCGCCGAGCGTGCTGGCGTTGTTGACCAGCAGCCGGGCACCACCGAGCTCGGCGGCGGCACGAGCGAGGGCGTCGCGGTGGGCGGGGTCGGTGACGTCACCGGCGACGCCCGCCACCTCGGTCTCGGCGGCGAGCGCGGCGACGGCGGCGTCGAGGCGGTCGCGGCGGCGGGCGTCGATCACGAGGGCCCAGCCCTCGCGGGCGAGGGCATGGGCGAGGGCGAGCCCGAGCCCCTGCGACGCCCCGGTGATCACGGCAACGGGCTTGGAGCGGAGCACTGCCACGGCGGGCCTCCTTCCGGGAGCGATCCCCGTCGGCCTTTCAAACAAGTTAGCACTTGTTCTTATGCCGCGTGGGCTCCCGTGGCGAGGCGCCCGGTTCTCGTGTGCCGGCACGAGGGGAACGGTCCCCACCGCACACGCGAGCCGCTTCAGGTGAGGCGGCGGAGCACGGCCCGGCCGCGGGGCGAGAGCCGGTAGCCGGTCTCGAGGCTCTCGGTGAGCCCCAGCTCCTTGAGCTTGCGGACGTCGAGCTTGAAGGCCTGCTTCTCCCGGCCGAGGTGGGCGGCAAGGTCGGCGGCGCGAGTGCCGGGATGCTCGCGGATCAGCTCCAGGACGGCGCGGGTCCACGGGCCGCGGCGGCCGGCGGCGTCGAAGCGGTCGAGGCGACGCTCGACCTCGGCGAGCTCGTCCGCCGACACCCGGCCGCGCCCGCGCAGCTCGACTCGGGGATCGGGCCCGGCGAGGTGCAGCCGCACCCGGTGCACGGCACCCGGGCGCCCGTCGAGCGCATCGAGGAGCGCGGCGCGCGTGGCGAAGCCGGCGCGGTGAGCGTCGCGCGCGGTGATGGCGGCGGGCTCGACCACGTCGACGGCGTCGACCTCGACCACACCCACGGCGGTCCGCAGGCGGCTCCCGTCGCGCACCCTCGCCTGGCGCCAGCGCCGGAAGGCGAGGTCGATCCGGCCGGCGGCGATGCCTGCGAGCGTCTCCTGCTTGAACAGCACGCGTTACCCCACCCCCCGGCCGGACGCGCCATGATCGCACCGTGAGCGCCGCTTCCATGAAGGGCCGGCTGCTCGTGGCCGTTCCGGGGATGTCCGACCCGAACTTCGCCCGCACCGTCGTGCTGCTCCTCGAGCACGGCGACGACGGCGCCCTCGGGGTCGTGCTCAACCGGCCCAGCGACACCATGGTGGGCGAGGCCCTCCCCGGATGGGAGACGGTCGCGGCGGCGCCCGCGGTGGTGTTCGTCGGCGGCCCGGTCGCGCCCACCGGTGCACTCGCGCTCGGGACCGCTGCCGGCGAGGGCGCGGGCTGGACGTCGCTGCTCGGGCCGGTCGGCCTGCTCGACCTCAGCCGGGCGCCCGAGGGCGCCGTCCCCGACGTCGCCCAGGCGCGGCTCTTCGCCGGTCACGCGGGATGGAGCCCCGGCCAGCTCGAGGACGAGGTCGCCGCCGGCGGGTGGTTCGTGCTCGACGCCGAGCCGGCGGATGCGCTCGCCACCGATCCCGACGGGCTGTGGTCGACGGTGCTCGCCCGGCAGCCGGGCCGCTTGGCGTGGTTCGCCAACTGCCCGCCCGATCCCCGGGTCAACTGATGGCCGAGCTCCTTGTCGACGGCATGAACGTGATCGGGTCGCGCCCGGACGGCTGGTGGCGCGACCGCGACGGCGCCGCCCGCCGCCTGCTCGCGCGGCTCCAGGCCCTGGTGGCGGCGACCGGCGACGCGGTCACGCTGGTGCTCGACGGCCGCCCGCTCCCCGGTCTGGCCGAAGGCGTGCATGCCGGGGTGGACGTGCGCTACGCCCGCCGCCCCGGGCGCGACGCCGGCGACGACCGCCTCGTCGAGCTGCTCGAGGCCGCGCCCGACCCGACGGTGGTGCGCGTCGTCACGTCGGACCGGGCTCTGCGCCGGCAGGTTGGCGCGCTGGGCGCAGCCGTCGAGGGTGCGGGCGCGCTCCTCATCCGCCTCGACGAGCTCGGCGACGGGTGAGCGGCGCTACTCCGTGACCGCGGCGCAGTCCTCCTCGGCGGTCACCGAGAAGAAGCCACCGCGGAACGACGCCAGCCGCTCGAACGCCGACTGCTCGTCGCCCTGTTCCGACGTGGGCTCGGAGAACGCCAGGAAGGCGACGACCACCTCGTCGAGGTCGCCGGGCGACAGGAAGATCTCGGCGTTGCCGAACTCGGGATCGCGGACCACCTCGCTGCCCCGGGCGGAATAGTCACCCACGCCGTCGCCGTCGATGTCGAGCGGGATGCTCCCGGCCCAGGCGCCCGTGAAGCAGTCGGCCTGGAGGGCGGCGCCCTCGAGCTCGAGCTCCTCCTGCATGGCCGCGGCCCAGGCGTTGCCGATGAGCAGCATCGCGCCGAAGTCGCCGATCTGGCCGTGGACGGCTTCGATGAGGTCCTCGTCGTAGGCGATGAAGCCCTCACCCGGGCAGTAGAACACCTGCTCGCGGTACTGCTTCGGCCGGTTGGGGTTGAGACCCAGCGCCTCGCATTCGCGCAGTTGGCTGCGCCGCCGCACGTCGAAGCCGTCGACGACCTCCACGCCCGGGTACACGAGGTCGTTCACCGCGAACACCGCGTCCCAGTAATAGTCGAGGTCGGCGATGCCGGCGTCGATGGCCTCGTCGAGCGGGAGGTTCCCCTCGTTGAGGAAGTCCTCCTCGGTGCTGAACGCGATCTCGGTGACCGGAGGCATGCGGGTGATGTCGTCGTACTGGGCGCAGCGCAGGGCGCCCTGCTCGATCCCCTCGGAGAACGCGTTGGCGCGGTCGAAGCCGTTGCCGTGGGCGCCCTGCTCGGTCGGGTCGGTGCCGACCGGGTCCTTGAACTCGAGCATGCCGGCGAGGCCGGTCTCGAGGTCGCCGGGATCGAGCACGAACGCCTCGCTGTTGCCCTCGTCGACCCAATCGACGTAGGCGCCGGCGTAGCAGTCGGCCTGCAGCTCCTTCTGGACGCTGGGCGCGTTCACGAACGTGTCGAAGTCGAACACCTGGCCCTGGATGGCGTGGCCCCACTCGTGCGCCAGCACCTGCACGAGCGCGAACGGGCCGAAGTCCTCGAAGAGGCGCGGGAAGAGGGATCCGTCGTCGTAGGCGACGAAGTCCTCCTCGTCCTCGGCGCCGAGCACGCAGTAGAAGGCGTTCTCGGCGAGGTCCTCGTAGGTGACGTCCTCCTCGCCGCAGGCGGGCAGCCGGCTCTCGGGCGTGTCCTCGTCGTAGGGGATGATCTGGTCGTCGCGCAGCTCGCGGTACGGCAAGCCGTAGACATCGGGCAGGGTCTCGTCCCAGAACGCCTGGATGTCCTCGAGCCCGAACTCGAGCGTCTCGGCATAGGTGAGCTCGCCGCCCCCATCTCCGCCCCCGGCGACCCGGGCCCCGTCGTCGTCACCCGCGGGCGCCGCGAGCGCCGCCCCCGCGCTCACGCCGACCACGAGCCCCACACCCAACATCCCCGACAGCAAGCGACGCACGTGGTTCCTCCCGGACCGCCCCGGCCGGGGCACGAAGGCCGTCAGTGTACGACGCCGGAACCCCATCTCCGGACGCGCCGCCCCCGTTCTGGTGGACTACCTCGATGGCGGACGAGGCGGGCGCAGAGCTGGCCCAAGCGGTCGAACGGGGTGATCTCGACGAGCTCGTCCGCCTCGTCGACGGCTGCTGCTCGGCCCGCGACTGGGAGGGGCTCGCCGACCTCCGCCGCCGCTGCCGCGAGGCCCACGAGCGCTCGGGTCGCCAGCTCTGGCCGGCGGCGGCGCACGCCGAGTACCGCCTGGCGCTGGAGGCGCCGGGACGCTGGGCGGGCACGGTCCTCGAGGAGGGGGCGGGCCGGTTCGCGCCCGGCCCGCTCTCGGAGGTGGCGGCGTCGACGCACCGCTGGCGGGAGCTCGCGCCCCACGTCCCCGAGGGACCGGTCGCGGCGCTGACCGCGCACGAGTGCGTCCTCCGCGGCGAGGACCTCACCGGTGTGGCGCTCCCGGGGCCGCCGGTGCTCGAGCTCCCGCTGCGGCTCCAGGCCTGGGAGCCCCGCTACTTCCTGGCCGAGTACCGCGCCCACGAGGCCCACTTCCCCGGCCCGACCCCGCCGTCCGGGTTCGAGGCCCCGGCCGGCCCGGGCGGCGCCCGGGCGGTCCGCCACCACGGCGAGGACGTCGACGCGCTCGTCGGCGTCGCGAGCACATGGACCACCGCGAGCGGCGGGCGCGCCCACGCCGTCGCCGCGCAGGGGACGGCACCGGGGGCGATCGCGGCGCTGGGGGCGAC
>DASUUL010000010.1:0-4613 GCA_036374115.1 Acidimicrobiia bacterium
TGTTCGGCACCGAGACGTTCCACTACATCCCGGTCACGGTGCTCGCCGCGATCGTGATCGCCGCAATGCTGCCGCTCGTCAAGATCGGTGAGTTCGCCCGGCTGTGGAGGGTGCACCGCGGGGACTTCGGGGTGATGCTGCTGGCGTTCGTCGGGACGATGGTGCTGGGTCTCGAGCCCGGGATCCTGGTCGCGATCGCAGCCTCGGTCGCGCTGATCGTCTACCGCGTCAGCCGTCCCCGGATCCCGGAGCTCGGGCGCGACCCGGCGACGGGCTCGTTCCTCGAGGTCGACCGCCATTCCGATGTCGTCACCTACCCCGGCACCGCGATCCTCCGGATGGAGGCGTCCTTGTACTTCACCAACGCCGACTCTCTCGCCGCCCGGCTCCAGGCCCTCGAGGAGGACCGCCCCGACCTCCACACGGTCGTGCTCGACGCCGGCGGGATCGACCGGCTCGACTCCACCGGCGACCACATGCTGCGCAGGCTCGCCCTGCGGTACCGCGAGGAAGGCCGACGGCTCCTGCTCGCCAACGTCGACGAGGACGTCCGCGACGTGCTCGACGCCGCCGGGTTCACCGACCTCGTCGGGAGGGAGGCGATCCTCGCCACCGACGAAGACGCGATCGCAGCGCTCGAAGGTCGGGTCCGCTGATCCCGCGGTTGGTTCCCGAACCGGTCGCCGAGCGAGCACTCCTGCACAAACAAGGGGTACGGGGAGTCAGAAGCGCTCGGTGAAGCAGCGGTGTTCGAGGCGGCCGAGGGCGTAGTCGCGGTAGAGGCCGGCGAACATGCTGCGGGTCTTCTCCGTCCACGCCAGGGCGGCCGGGGCCGCGGTGCGCCGCACGATCTGCGTGTAGCCGCCCTCGTGGACCCGGTACTCCGCCCACGCGCCCGGGTAGTCCTTCGTGCACGCGATCTCACAGAACGGCACGCCGCGCACCCGGTCGAACCGGCGGATCCGGTTGCGGTGCGTGTGGCCGGCGAAGTAGCCGACGATGTTGTCGCGGCGCGCGACCACGTCGGCAAGCGCTTCGCTGTCGTCGGGATTGATGCCGAAGTACGCCTGCGATCGATGGTCGGCGTCGAGGTCCCACAGGTGATGGTGGCCGAATACCATCACGGGGCCGGTCACTTCGGCGGCGAGGTCGTCGAGCCAGGCGCGCTGGTGGTGGGTGAGCTGCCCGTGAGCGAGCCCGGGGATCACGGTGTCGAGCACCGCCAGCATCACGCCGCCGAGCGCCACGGCGAAGGGGGCGTCGTCGGCCGCGATCGTCGGATCGTGCATGGCGTCGTGGTTCCCCCGAACGTGGTACATCCGGTCGCCGAGCTTCCCGTAGGCGGCGAGGAACGCCTCGTACTCCTCGTCGAGCCCGTCGTCGGTGAGATCGCCCTTCACGACGACGGCGTCGGGGTCGAGGTCGATCATCTCCGCGATGACGGACGCGTTCATCGTCTCGGGGTACGGCGGCTCCCCGGGCTCGCTGCTGAAGACGGGGCCGAGCTCCTCCTCCAAGGCGTTGCCGAGGCGACCGCACTCGGTCTCGCCGAAGTGCACGTCGTTGGCGGTGGCGAACGTCGCGAGGAGCGGGCCCGGAGGGCGGGCGAGCGTGCGCACCTCGGTCGGCAGGTACTCGCCGGTGGCGGCACCCTCGACGGCGAGGAGGTAGCGGGTGTCGGGCTCGAGCCGGCCGACGCGGGCGACGTGGTACGGCCCGGTGGTGGTCACCTCGTGGTCGCCGACGACCGTGACGACGTCGTCGGCACCCGCGGTCGTGAACGTGACCACGACCTCGTCGGGGCCGACGCTCATCAGCTCCGCGTCCGCGACCTCCGTCATGAGGCCTACGCGCGTGCTCGACGACCGATGCGTCCCGAGAGGCGCCAGGAGCCGCGCATCAGCCCCGATCGCCGAGCCGTCAGGCGCGCCGTGCGCACCCAGGCGTTGGGACCGTCGACCGTGGACACGGCTGCCGCGCTAGCGGCACGCGCCGCCGCCTCCCGTTGCGCGACGACGGCGGTGACCGCGGCCGCGATGGCGGCGACCTCCTCGGGGGTGGCGTCGCCCGAGACGACGCGGAGCGGCGGCTGTGCGGCCATCGCCGGCGTCACAGCGGCACGTTGCCGTGCTTGCGCTGCGGGAGCTTCTCCTTCTTCGTGCGCAGCATCGCGAGCGACCGCACGAGCACGCGCCGGCTTTCCCGGGGATCGATCACGTCGTCGACGTAGCCCCGCTCGGCGGCGCTGTAGGGGTTGGCGAAGCGCTCCGTGTACTCCTCGATCAGCTCCGCCCGGCGAGCATCGGCGTCGGCGGCCGCCTCGATCTCCTTGCGGAAGATGATGTTGACCGCGCCCTGGGGGCCCATCACCGCGATCTCGGCCGACGGCCACGCGAACGCGAGATCGGCGCCGATCGACTTCGAGTTCATGACCACGTAGGCGCCGCCGTAGCCCTTCCTGGTGATGATCTGCACCCGCGGCACCGTGGCCTCGCAGTACGCGTACAGCAGCTTGGCGCCGTGGCGGATGATCCCGCCGTACTCCTGGTCGGTGCCGGGGAGGAAGCCGGGCACGTCGACGAAGGTCACGAGCGGGACGTTGAAGGCATCGCATGTGCGGACGAAGCGCGCGGCCTTCTCCGACGCCTCGATATCGAGCGTGCCGGCGAGCACCTGCGGCTGGTTGCCGACGATTCCGACGACGTGACCGTCGATACGGGCGTAGCCGCACACGATGTTCATCGCCCAGTACTGGTTCACCTCGAAGAACTCGCCGTCGTCGACGATCTCGGCGATGACCTGCTTCATGTCGTACGGCTTGTTCGGCGCGTCGGGAATCAGGTCGACGATCGATTCGCAGCGCCGGTCGGGGTCGTCCTCGGGTTCGAACGAGGGCGGATCCTCGAGATTGTTCGACGGCAGGAACGACAGCAGGTAGCGCACCTGTTCGAGGCAGCTCGCTTCGTCGTCGGCGACGAAGGCGGCGACCCCCGACTTCGACGCGTGCGTCATGGCGCCGCCGAGCTCTTCCTGCGTGACGTCTTCACCGGTGACGGTCTTCACGACGTCAGGACCGGTGATGAACATGTTCGAGATGCCCTTCACCATGAAGATGAAGTCGGTCATGGCGGGCGAGTAGACGGCGCCGCCGGCACAGGGGCCGAGCACGACGCTGATCTGCGGAACCACGCCCGACGCCTTCACGTTCCGGTGGAAGATCCCGCCGTAGGAGGCCAGCGACACCACGCCTTCCTGGATGCGGGCGCCGCCGCCGTCGTTGAGGCCGACGACCGGCGCGCCGACCGACTCGGCGAGGTCCATCACCTTGTGGATCTTCTCGGCGTATACCTCGCCGAGGGCGCCACCGAAGAGCGTGAAGTCCTGCGCGAACACGAAGACCTTGCGGCCGTCGATCGTGCCCCAGCCGGTCACGACACCATCGGTGAGAGGGCGGGTGTTCTCGATGCCGAACCCGTGGGCCCGGTGACGGGCCAGCATGTCGAGCTCGACGAACGACCCCTCGTCGAGCAGGAGCGCGAGCCGCTCACGGACGGTGAGCTTGCCGCGCTGGTGCTGGCGCTCGATGGCAGCCGGCGCACCCGCGTGCAACGCCTGCTCCCGCAGCTCGGCCAGCTGCTCGAGCCGTTCCTCGATCGGGTGCGGGACCGGTGCCACCGGCGCCCCCGCACCCTCCCCCTGGATCTCGTTCTCCTCGACAGCCATACACGCCGAGCGTATCGGGCGCGCCCGCCCGGGCAGGTGGCCGGCGGGTTACGCCCGACGCAACGAGAGGATGCCGCCGACGATCGCGAGGACGGCGCCCACGGCGGCGACGTACTCGCCGAGGTCGAGGAAGTCGGTGAGGCTGAAGTTCTGGTCGAAGCTCTCGTTGAGATCGTCGATCAGGCGATTCAGCTGGAACGTGAACAGGATCACGATCAGCATCGCGATCACACCGCCGGCGAGCGCCACGACGCCGAGCCCGCGCACGACCGCGCCGACCAGGATGAGGACGGCGACGATGACGACGAGGATGCCGAGGCTGAGGCCACCGAGCTGAGCGTCGACGTCGATGAGGAACTTGGCGGGTGCGTCGTAGGCGCTCGCCGTTTCGCTGCCCTCGACGCTGCCCAGCCACGCGAGCCAGCTCGAGATGCCGAAAGCGAGACCTCCGATCGCGGCCAGGATCGGCCCGACGCCGATCGCGGGCCCCGGCGAGGGGGCGGACGCATACGGAGGCGCGGGGGCGGGTTCGCCCGGCGGCGGCGGGGAGGAGGGCGTGTCCGGCGGCGGCGCGTCCGGCGGCGGCGTTCCCGGGGGCGGTGGCGTGTCGGTCATGGCTCGCTCCTGTCTGTGCCCGGGGTGCTCGGACGTCGCCTCACGTAGAGCCCGAGGGCGGCACCGGCCAGGGTTACGACCCCGCCGAAGCCGCACAAGGCCGCTCCGAACCCGACGGTGTTGCGGGCACCGAACCCCCCGGGACCGAAGACGCGATTGAAGCGATCCATGAACTGGTTGAGCTGGTACAGGAACAGCAGCGGGATCAGCGCTGCCAGCACACCGGTCACCCACACGAGCACCTCGCGCCAGGGTACCGGCGCCAGTGCCGCGAC
>DASUUL010000011.1:0-3679 GCA_036374115.1 Acidimicrobiia bacterium
GACTGGGACCTCGTCCCACCCGAGCACCCCGATCCACCCTCCCGCCCACCGCCGCACTCGAATGGCAGCCGTTCCTCGACCCGACGCGGGAAGGCGGTCGTAGACTGATGACGGTCGACGAACCGCGCCTGCGCATTCGGCGCTCGATCGAGGAGAAGCTCGGCGTGGAGGAAGCCGCCTACCTCATCGAGGGACGGCCCCCCGGCGGGTGGGACGCGCTCGTCACGAAGGAGCACCTCGACCTGCGCCTCGCTGCGATCGACCAGCGTTTCGACGCGCTGGAGGAACGCTTCACGCTCCGGCTGGAATCGCTCGAGCACCGCTTGACCACGAAGCTGGTCGAGCTGTCGGGGTCGGTCGACCGGAGGCTTCGGGCGCAGACCTGGATCATGACCGGGACGCTCCTCACCGGGATCGCGGTCGCGCTCGCGATCGGCCAGGCGGCCTGACCGGAACCGACCGATCCCGGCGCGCCCAGCACTGCACCGAACCTGACGGGCCTGTCATGATTCGCCGCGGGATCGTGCCGGGGGGAGCCGGGTGACCGACGACGGGGGAGCAGCACCGGGCACGGCCGGAGCAGCGCCGGGCACCCCCGCCTCGCTGGTGGGCGCCGTGCTCGAGGAGGAGGAGCGCCGCCAGGCGGCGGAGGCGGAGGGCCGCGAGGAGGTGGTGCTGCCCGACGACCTCCTGCCCGGTGTCGGCGGCGAGGGTGTGCCGCTGCGCCAGGCGCTGCGCGAGGGCGGCACCCGCACGATCCTGATCGTCGGGTTGCTCGGATTCATCGAGTTCTTCGACAACACCGCGCTGGCGGTGCTGGCGCCCGACATCCAGAAGTCGCTCGACGTGTCCGACACGGTGCTCGGGGTGATCGCGGGCGCGTTCGGGGTGTTGTTCCTGCTCGGGTCGGTACCGATCTCGTCGCTCGCCGATCGGGTACCCCGCAAGTACGTGATCACCGGGGCGATGACGGCGTGGTCGTTCGTCGTGATGGCGACCGGGCTCGTGACCAACGCGTTCCAGCTGTTCGTCGCCCGCCTCGGCGCCGGGCTCGGCCAGTCGTACTCCCTGCCGGTCAACGGGCCGCTGCTGATGGACACCTATCCGATCGGGGCCCGGGGCAAGATCTTCGCCCTCAACGGCGGCCTTACCGTGTTCGGGCTCGCCCTCGCACCCCTCTTCGCCGGTGGTGTCGCCGCGATCGCCGGCGGTGACGAGGGTTGGCGGTGGGTGTTCATCCTCACCGGGGTCATCGCCCTGCCGTTGGCGATCGCCGCGATCACGATCAAGGAGCCCCGCCGCGGCCGCCACGAGATGATCTCCGTCCTCGGCGAGGAGCTCGTCGAAGACACCGGCGAGCTGCCGATCTCGCTGTCGGTCGCGTTCGAGCGGCTGCGCAAGATCCGCAGTTTCTACTTCTTCCTCACCGGCATGGCCGCGCTCGGCTTCGCCCTGTTCAGCACCCCCATCTTCCTCAACCTGTTCTTCGAGGACGAGCTCGGGCTCGACGCCTTCGAGCGCGGCCTCGTCGGCACCGTCACCTTCGTGCCCGCGCTGGCGTCGATCGCGATCGCGGGCCGGCACTCCGACGAGCTCTTCCGGCGCTCGCCGCCCGGGGCGATGGCGTTCGTCGGCGTGCTCGTCGCGCTGTACGGCGGCTTCCAGGTGACCGCGATCTGGATGCCCAACATCTGGACGGTCGTGCCGCTGCTCGCGCTCGCGGTCGCGCTGGCCCGCGCCGCGTTCGCGATCCTCCCGGCGGTGCTCTCCACGATCATCCCGTACCGCCTCCGCTCGCGGGGCATCGCCCTCGTCGGCGTCTACCTCTTCTTGTTCGGCGCGTTCTTCGGCGCCGTGCTCACCGGGCTGCTCAGCGACGCGTTCGGGCCCCGCACCGCGCTCACGATCGTGATCCTGCCTTCGACGCTCATCGGCGGTCTGCTCATCTCGATCGGCGCCCGCTACGTCCGCGGCGACATCTCGCGCGTGGTCGAGGAGCTCAGGGAGGAGCGCGAGGAGCACGACCGCGTGCGCGAGCCCGGCGCCCGCATCCCGGTGCTCCAGGTGCGCAACCTCGACTTCGCCTACGGGCGCGTCCAGGTGCTCTTCGACGTGGCCTTCGACGTGTACCGCGGTGAGGTGCTCGCGCTCCTCGGCACCAACGGCGCCGGGAAGAGCACCGCCCTCCGGGTCGTGAGCGGGCTCGGCGTTCCCAGCCGCGGCGTGGTGCGCCTCAACGGCCGCACCATCACCTACGCCGATCCCGAGCTGCGGGCCAAGGCCGGCGTGGTCCAACTGGCGGGCGGGAAGGCGATCTTCCCCCCGCTGAGCGTCGACGAGAACCTGCGCATGGCCGCCTTCCGCTACCCGGGCGCCGACGTCGACCGGCGCGTCGAGCGGTCGCTCGCGCGGTTCCCGGGCCTACGCGAGCGCCTCCGCGAGCCCGCCGACAACCTCTCCGGCGGCCAGCAGCAGATGCTCGCTCTCGCCATGGCGCTCGTGCACGACCCCGAGGTCCTCATGGTCGACGAGCTGTCGCTCGGCCTCGCCCCCACCGTGGTGCAGGAGCTGCTCGGCGTGGTCGAGGGGCTCAAGGCCGACGGGCTCACGATGATCGTGGTGGAGCAGTCGCTCAACGTCGCGCTGACGATCGCCGACCGGGCGATCTTCCTCGAGAAGGGCCAGGTGCGCTTCGAGGGCCCCGCCGCCGAGCTCGCCGAGCGCGACGACCTCGTGCGCGCCGTGTTCCTCGGCGGAGAGGGAGGGTGAGGTGAGCTTCTCCCTCGCGGTCGACTTCACCTTCAACAGCCAGCTCGTGTTCAACGGCGTGGTCACCGGCATGACCTACGGCGTGCTCGCGGTCGGCCTCGTGCTCGTGTACCGCTCGGCGCGGGTCATCAACTTCGCCCAGGGCGAGATGGGGGCGTTCGGCGCCGCCCTCCTCGCCATCATGGTGATCAACTGGGACGTCCCGTTCTTCGTCGCGTTCGGCGCCGTCATCGTGGTCGGCGCCGTGCTCGGCGCGGTGATCGAGCTCGTGATCGTGCGCCGGCTGTTCCGGGCACCGCGGGTCATCCTCTTCGTGGCGACCCTCGGCGCCGCCCAGCTGATCTTCCTGTTCCAGTTCCTCCTGCCCGACCTCGACACCTTCGGGCGCTATCCGACGCCGTTCCGCTCGACATGGGAGGTGGGCGGCGTGCTCGTGCGCAGCGAGCACCTACTCGTCCTCGTCGTCGTGCCCGTGCTCACCCTCGCGCTCGCCTTCTTCCTCGAACGGACCCGCTGGGGCACCGCGGTGCGCGCCGCCGCCGCCAACCCCGACGCCGCCCGCACGTCCACGATCAACGTCAAGCGCATGTCGACGCTGGTGTGGACGCTCGCCGGCCTCCTCGCCACCGTCACCGCCGTGCTGGTGGCGCCGCTGCGGGGCGGGACGGCCGTCGCCGCCGTCGCCCTCGGGCCCTCGCTCCTGCTCCGGGCGCTGGCGGCGGCGCTCGTCGCCCGGATGACGTCGATGCCGGTGGCCCTCGTGGCCGGCATCGTGATCGGCGTCGCCGAGGCGCTGCTCTTCTTCAACTACCCCGACCAGCCCGGGCTCATCGACGCCGTCCTGTTCGCGGTCGTGCTCGTCGCCGTGCTCGCGATCGCGCGCGCCTCCGTGGCCGACGACAAGGCGAGC
>DASUUL010000012.1:0-20389 GCA_036374115.1 Acidimicrobiia bacterium
GGCGCGGGCTCGGCGTCGGTCTCGTGGCGGTGGCGCTCCTCGGGGTCGGGGTGACGCAGCGGGCCCACGACGGCCTGGCGCACTCGCCCCTCGCCGCCCCCGTCGAGGAGCGGGCCGAGGTGGTGGTGAGGGCCACCCTGATCGAGGACCCCCGCGGCGGCCCGTACACCGCTCGCGTCCTCGCGCGCGTGCACGTCTTCGCGATCGACCCTGCGTCCACGACGACGTCGGCAGGGGGCCGCACCGTGCTGGTCACCGCCGCCGGCGACGTCGGTCCGCGCCTGCGCCTGCTCGCGGCCGGGGACCGCGTCGAGCTCGCCGGATGGCTGGCGCCCCTCGAGGGGTTCGACCGTCGCCTCCGATGGCGTCATGCCGTCGGACGGCTCGATGCCACCGAGCTCGTTTCGTTCGACGGCGGCCGCTCGCCGCTGGCGCGTGTCGCCAACGCCTTGCGGGCCTTGGTCCTGCGCGGGTCCGACTACCTCCCGGCCACGGAACGGTCACTCGTTGCGGGGTTCCTGCTGGGTGACACACGCGGCCTGCCCCGAACGGTGGAGGAGCAGTTCCGCGCCGCCGGGCTCACGCATCTCCTCGCGGTGTCGGGCGCGAACGTCGCGTTCGTGTTGATCGTGGTGAGCCCGGTGCTGCGCCGTCTCGGTCTGCGCGGCCGGCTGCTCGGCGGGCTCCTCGTGCTCCTCGTGTTCGGGACCATGACCCGCTGGGAGCCGTCGGTGCTGCGGGCCTGCGCGATGGCGGCCTGCTCGATGCTCGCGCTGCATGCCGGGCGGCCGACGGCCGGCCTGCGCGCCCTCGCACTCGCCGTGCTCGTCCTCCTCCTCGCCGATCCGTTCCTGGTGCATTCGGTGGCGTTCCTGCTGTCGTGCGGTGCCACCGCCGGGATCGCGGTGCTCGGCGCGCCGCTGTCGGCCCGGGTGCCCGGTCCGCCGTGGTTCGGCGACGTCCTCGGTGTCACGCTGGCGGCCCAGCTCGGGGTGGCGCCCGTGCTCCTGCCCGTGTTCGGAACGGTGCCGCTGGTCGCGCTCCCGGCCAACCTCGTGGCGGTGCCGCTCGCCGGTCCCCTCACGATCTGGGGGCTCGTCTCCGGGGTGGCCGGCGGGGTCGTGGGCGAGTGGTGGCCGGGCGGGGCACGTCTGCTGCAGGTGCCCACCACGCTGCTGGCCCGCGCCGTGCTCGCCGTGGCCGACGTGGCGTCCGGCGCGCCGTTCGCGGTCGACGGTCGCGGCGCGTGGGGCCTCGTCGCGGCCGGCGCCGCGCTCGCGGCCGCCGGGCGCGCCCGGGGAGCCCGTAGGGTGGGAAGGCATGCCCGCGTACCGCCTCGGTGACCAGCGCCACGACCTCGCCACGCGCACGCTGGTGATGGGGATCCTCAACCGCACGCCCGACTCGTTCTTCGACCAGGGCGCGACCTACGAGCTCGATCCGCTCCTGCGCCGGGCCGAGGCGCTCGTCGCCGAGGGTGCGGACGTGCTCGACGTCGGCGGCGTGAAGGCCGGGCCCGGGCCCGAGGTGACCGAGGCCGAGGAGCTCGACCGTGTCGTGCCCGTGATCGAGGCGCTGCGCACCCGCTTCGACGTCCCCGTGTCGGCCGACACGTGGCGAGCGAGCGTCTTGCGGGCGGCGTGTGAGGCCGGGGCCGTCGTCGGCAACGACATCAGCGGCTTCGCCGATCCCGAGTACCTCCCGACGGCCGCACTCCACGGTGCGTCCGTCGTCGCCACCCACATCCGGTTGCAGCCGCGCGTCCCCGATCCCGACCCCCACTACGACGACCTCGTCGGGGAGGTCACCGGCTTCCTGCTCGCGCGCGCGGCCGCCGCCGAGGCGGCCGGGCTCGCCGCCGAGCAGATCGCGCTCGATGCCGGGCTCGATCTCGGCAAGACCCCGGCTCAGAGCGCGGTCCTCCTGCGCGAGAGCGACACGCTCGCCTCGCACGGATACGCCCTTTTCCTGTCGGCTTCGAACAAGCGGTTCCTCGGCGAGCTCCTCGGCCTCGCCATCGACGCCCGCCGGGAAGCATCGCTCGCCGCCGTCGCCTACGGCGTCGCCCACGGCTGCCGGGTCGTGCGCGTGCACGACGTGGCCGGAACCGTGCGCGTGTGCCGAATGATGCAGTCGATCCTCGACGTCGAGCGCGACGGGGCCCCGGTCTCGTGAGCGTGCACGTCGTGCGGGGGGACGACCCGATCCTTCGCGAGGAGGTGGTGGCGCGGCTCGTCGGCAAGCTAGTCGGCGACGACGACCGCACGCTCGCGCTCGAGGAGCTCACGGTTCCGGGACGGGCCGGGGCCGGCGAGGGCGACGACGACGAGCCGGGCGGCGCCGAGGGCCGCGGGCAGGTCGTGGCGGCGGCCCTCAACTCGGTTCAGAGCCCGCCGTTCATGACCGGGCGCCGGGTCGTCGTGCTGCGAGACGCCGGCAACCTCGCCGCAGCCGACGCGGAGCCGCTGATCGCGTACCTCGCCGATCCGATGGAGTCGACCGCGCTCGTGTTCGTCGCGGGCGGTGGCCGGCTCCCTGCCAACCTCACGAAGGCGCTCAAAACGGCGAAGGCGGCCGAGGTCGGCCCGCGGGCCGAGAAGACCGCCGACGTGCTGGCCCAGCACGCGCGCGACGCCGAGCTCGACCTGCGACCGGACGCGCGCCAGCGGGTCACCGAGCACCTCGGCGAGGACGCCGGGCGCGTGCCCGGGTTGGTGGAGGTCCTCGCCGCCGCCTTCGGCACCGGTGCCGCGATCGGCGCCGACGACGTCGAGCCGTACCTGGGCGGAGCGGGAGCCGTTCCCGGGTACGAGCTGACGAACGCGATCGAGGCGGGTGACGTGCCCGGGGCCCTCGCCACGCTCCACCGGATGACGACGGCCACGGGCCCACGGCAGGCCAGGCCGATGCATCCGCTCCAGGTCCTGGGGCTGCTGCAGTCGTACTACCGGCGCATCCTGCGCCTCGACGATCCCGATCTGCGAGGCCCGAGCGACGCGGTCGCCGCGCTCGGAGGACGCGTCAAGGAGTACCCGGCCCGCAAGGCCCTGGAGCAGGCTCGGGCACTGCGCGCCGACGGGCTGCGCCAGGCCTACGACCACCTCGCCCAGGCCGACCTCGACCTCAAGGGCAAGCGGGCGATCCCGCAGGACGCGGTGCTCGAGGTGCTCGTCGCCCGGTTGGCCCGGCTGTCGGGGCAGGCCCGGGGCGGGCGGCGCCGCGCTAGCCGGTGAAGCGCGGGGCGCCGGCCGCGGGCTGCGCCGCCGGCGGCGGCGGTGTCGTCGTCGTGGTCGTGGTCGGCTCGGGGGTGAAGTCGTTCGTGACCGTGAAGAGCACCTCGGCCAGAGCGGGATCGGAGATCGCCACCTCGATGCCGCTCGCCGCGGCGGTGCACGTCACCGGTTCGGGCGCGCCCCGCGCCACCGACATCCCCGGGCCTCCACCGACGAACGACTCGCCACTCCCGAGGACCACGACTTCGTCGCAGGTGTAGGCGACGCCGGTCGCGCCGGCCTGGTCGACCTCGGTGATCTGGCAGGTGGTGTTGCCGGTGAACACGAAGACCGAGCTGGTCTCGGTGCCGGGGCCGCCGAAGGTCAGATCCTCGGTCTCGGGGGTCGCGCCGGGACAACTGATACGGACGACGAAAGGTCCGCTGGAGGCTTCCCCCGTGACCTCCTTGGTGCCCGTGAAGGTCACCTCGGCAACGCAGCCGGTCGCGACGAGCGCGAACGCCGCTGCCACCAGCGCCAGACCCAGCCGTCGAATCGAGCGCCTTGCCACTCCGCCACCTCCGCCTCGGCGAGAAAGCCGCCCGAGCCTGGCAGCCCGGTGGGGTGGCGCAACGACCCCCTCGGGGCTATTCGGGCGGGGCGGCGGCGCGCATCAAGCGCGAGGCGCGACGGGCGGCGGCGTTCTTGTGGATCGTGCCCTTGGCGGCGGCCTTGCCGAGGCGCTTCTGGGCCAGACGGGCCTTCTCGGTGGCGTCGGCCTCGCCGGCCTCCACGGCCGCCTGCGCCGCCTTCACGCGCGTCTTGAGCTCGGAGCGGACGGTCTTGTTCCGCTGCCGGCGCTTCTCGTTCTGGCGGTTGCGCTTGATCTGGCTCTTGATGTTCGCCACGAGGGGACGAGGGTAGCAGGGCCCCGGAGCCGCCCGGCCATCGCCGGGGCCGCGACAATGGCGTGGTGCTCCCCCTCGACCGCCAACGGGCCGTCAGCGTCATCGCCCACATCGACCACGGCAAGAGCACCCTTGCCGACCGGATCCTCGAGCTGACGCACGCGGTCGAGGCCCGCGACATGCGGGCCCAGTACCTCGACACCATGGACCTCGAGCGCGAGCGCGGGATCACGATCAAGGCCCAGAACGTCCGGCTGCGCTGGAAGGACACCACCCTCCACCTGATCGACACGCCCGGGCACGTCGACTTCAGCTACGAGGTGTCGCGCAGCCTCGCCGCCTGTGAGGGTGTGGTGCTCCTCGTCGACGCGTCGCAGGGCATCGAAGCCCAGACGTTGGCCAACTGCTACGCGGCGATGGAGCACGACCTCGCGATCGTGGCGGTGCTCAACAAGATCGACCTCCCGGCTGCCGAGCCCGATCGTGTCGCCGGCGAGATCGAGCGGGTGCTCGGGATCGCGGCCGACGAAGTCCTCCGGATCTCGGCCAAGACCGGGGAAGGCGTGCCCGAGCTCCTCGATGCGATCGTCGAGCGCATCCCGCCCCCGACCGGCGATCCCGACGCGGCACTGCAGGCGCTGATCTTCGACTCCCACTACGACCCCTACCGCGGCGTCGTCAGCGCGGTGCGCGTGATGAACGGAACGCTCGTCTCGGGCGCGCGGCTGCGCTACCTGCAGGCCGGGGCGACGCACGACGCCGAGGAGATCGGGGTCCGCACGCCCACGCAAACCCCGGTGGCGTCGCTCGGCCCCGGCGAGGTCGGCTACCTCATCGCCGGGATCAAGGACGTGGGGGAGGCCCGCGTGGGTGAGACGGTCACCACCGCGAGCAACCCCGCCGCGGCGCTCGCGGGCTATCGCGACCCGAAGCCGATGGTGTTCTGCGGCCTCTACCCGGTCGTGGGCGACGAGTACGCCGATCTGCGCGATGCACTGGAGAAGCTGCGTCTCAACGACTCCTCCTTCACCTACGAGCCCGAGACGTCGGGCGCGCTCGGCTTCGGGTTCCGGTGCGGCTTTCTCGGCCTGCTCCACATGGAGATCGTTCGCGAGCGTCTCGAACGCGAGTACGACCTCGAGCTGGTCGCGACCGCACCCAACGTCGAGTACCTCGCCAACCTCACCGACGGCGGCGTCGAGGTGGTCGACAACCCGTCGGCGATGCCGCCGGCCAACTCGGTCGAGTCGGTCGAGGAGCCGTACGTGACGATCACGCTGCTCACACCGACCGACTACGTGGGCACGCTCATGGAGCTTGCCCAGTCGCGGCGCGGCGAGATGAAGAAGATGGAGTACCTCTCCGAGGAACGGGTCGAGCTCATCTACGAGCTTCCCCTGGCCGAGGTCGTGCTCGACTTCTTCGACCAGATGAAGTCGCGCACGCGCGGATACGCGAGCCTCGACTACGAGCCCGCCGGCTACCGCCAGTCGAACCTCGTGAAGGTCGACGTGCTGCTCAACGGCGTGCCCGTCGACGCGTTCTCGGCCATCGTGCACCGCGACCGCGCCTACGACTACGGCCGCCGCATGACCGTCAAGCTGCGTGAGCTCATCCCGCGCCAGCTCTTCGACGTGCCGATCCAGGCGGCGATCGGGGGCCGGATCATCGCCCGCGAGACGGTGAAGGCCAAGCGCAAGGACGTGATCGCCAAGTGCTACGGCGGCGACGTCACCCGCAAGCGCAAGCTCCTGGAGCGCCAGAAGGAGGGCAAGAAGCGCATGAAGCAGATCGGCCGGGTGGAGGTGCCCCAGGAGGCGTTCGTCGCCGCCCTCCGGCTCGAGGATTGAGCTCGTGTGTGCGCGCCGCCGTCGCCGCGTCGGTACTACTGACCAAACGAGGGGTCAGGGGGCTCGGGGGAGGCCGAGGACGCGCTCGCCGATGATGTTGCGCTGCACCTCCGACGTACCGCCCCCGATCGTGAGCGCGCGCGAGTAGAGGTACCCGGCGGCCCAGGAGCCGTCGTCGCTGTCGAACGGGCCGCGGTCGAGCAGCATCCCGTCGCTGCCGGCGAGCTCCACCGCCGCCGCCATCACGTGCTGACCGTGCTCGTCGGCGAGAGCCTTGCGCACCGACGCCTCCGGGCCGGGCTCGAGACCCCGGAGCTTCGCCGAGACGGTGCGGAGCCGGATGAGGCGCAGGACCTCGGACTCGATGTAGAGCGTCGCGAGGCGCTGACGGACGCTCGGGTCGTCGACACCGCCGTGGGCACGCACGAGGTCGAGCAGGTCGCTCGCCGTCGGCCCGCTGCCCCACAGGGCGCCCTCACCGGAGAGGGAGACCCGCTCGTTGCCGAGCGTGACCTTCGCCAGGCGCCACCCGTCGTTCACGGCACCGACGAGGTTCTCAGCCGCGATCCGGGTGCCGTCGAGGAAGACCTCGTTGAACTCGGCGCGCCCGTCCATCTGCTTGATCGGTCGCGCGGTGATGCCGGGTGCGTGCATGTCGACGACGAAGTACGAGATCCCATGGTGATGCTCGGCGTCGGGATCGGTGCGGGCGAGGAGGATCCCGTAGCGGGCGACGTGGGCGAACGTCGTCCAGATCTTCTGGCCGGTGACCACCCACTCGTCGCCGTCGCGCACGGCTCTGGTCGAGAGCGACGCGAGGTCGCTCCCCGCGCCCGGCTCGCTGAACAGCTGGCACCACAGCTCCGACCCGTCGAGGATGCCGGGCAGGTAGCGCTCGTGCTGCTCGGCCGTGCCCGCGACGAGGAGGGTCGGTCCCGCCCAGCCGATCCCGATCGGGTTGACGGGCCGGGGCGCGCCGGCGGCCCGCAGCTCCTCGTCGATCACGAGCTGCCGGACGGGCGAGGCGTCGAGGCCCCACGGCTTGGGCCAGTGCGGCGCGACGTAGCCGTGCTCCGCCAGGCGACGGTTCCAGTCGGCGGGGTACGACCCCCCGAGAGCGTGGTCGTCGAGGAACGCCCGGATCTCGGCGCGGTACGTGGCCGCCTCGGGCGGGAGGTCGAAGTCCACGCCGGCACCGTACCGCCGCAGCGGAGGGGCGCGAGACTGGTGCGGTGCCCTTCGGCGTCTACGTACACGTCCCGTTCTGCGCGTCGCGGTGTGACTACTGCGACTTCGCCACATGGACCGACCGTGGCCACCTCGTCGACGCCTACGTCGGCGCCTGCGTGACGGACCTCCGTCGTCGGGCGGCCGGGGGCGAGCTGCCCGCGGCCACGAGTGTGTTCTTCGGCGGCGGCACGCCCTCGCTGCTCCCGGCGACGGACGTCGATCGCATCCTGGACGCCGTCCCCCGTACCGCCGCGGCCGAGGTCACGGTGGAATGCAACCCGGACGCCGTCGACGCGGCCAAGCTCGGCGGGTATCGCGCCGCGGGCGTCAACCGTCTCTCGTTCGGCGTGCAATCGATGCGACCGCACGTGCTGGCCGCGCTCGGTCGCACCCACGAGCCCGGCAACGTGGCGCTTGCCGTCGCCGGCGCTCGGCAGGCCGGCTTCGACGACTTCAACGTCGACCTGATCTACGGCACGCCGGGCGAGAGCCTCGACGACTGGCGCGCCACGCTCGAGGGCGCCCTGACGCTCGAGCCGCCGCACGTCAGCGCGTACGCGCTCACCGTGGAGCCGGCCACCGCCCTCGGACGCCGGGTGGCCGCCGGCCTCCAGGCCGGTCCCGACGACGACCGCCAGGCCGACGAGTACGTGCTCGCCGACGAGGTTCTCGCGGCCGCCGGCCTCGAGTGGTACGAGGTGTCGAACTGGGCGCGGCCCGGTCACGAGTGCCGCCACAACCTCCTCTACTGGCAACAGGGCGAGTACGCCGGTATCGGGTGTGCCGCGCACGGCCACACCGGCGGCCGGCGGTGGTGGAACGTGCGGACGCCCGAGCGCTACATCGAGCGCGTCACGGCCGGCCGTTCGCCCGAAGCCGGGTCCGAGGAGCTCGACGCGTCCACGCGGGCAGAGGAGCGGCTCGGCCTCGCCCTGCGAACGCGGGCCGGAGTGGAGCGCGCGAGCGCCGGCGCCCCCGCCGTGCTCGACGAGCTGCTCGCCGCCGGCCTCCTCGAGCCGGCGGGCTCGCACGTCGTGCTGACCCGCCCGGGGCGCCTCCTGGCGACCGACGTCACCGCCCGCCTCCTTGCCGCGGGCGCCCGCCGGCCATTAGCAGTCGGTAGAATCGAGTGCTAATGGAAGCGCGGAAGGCCGAGATCCTGCGGGCGATCGTCGAGGAGTACGTGGAGACCGCCCAGCCGGTGGGGTCCCAGACCGTCGCCCGCTCGCGCCGCCTGGGCGTGTCGAGCGCCACCATCCGCAACGACATGACCGTCCTCGAGCGCGAGGGCTACCTCGTGCAGCCGCACACGTCGGCGGGGCGTATTCCGACCGACCTCGGGTACCGGTACTTCGTCGACCACTTCACCCGGGAGCAGGGCCTCCCGGCCCCCGAGCGGCGGGCGGTCGCGGACTTCTTCGCCTCGGCCCACCGGGCGCTCGAGGACCTGCTCCACGAGACCAGCCAGCTCCTCTCACGGGTCACCGATCACGCCGCCGTGGTGGTGGGTCCCCAGCCCGACGCCGCCACCGTCCGCAGCGTGCAGCTGGTGTCCCTCCAGCCCGGCGTGGTCCTCACGGTGGCCGTGCTCTCGAACGGCGGAGTGGAGAAGCAGGTCCTGCACGGCGACGCCGACACCGACGACGCCGGGATCCATGCGGCCGCGGCCGCCCTGAACGACCAGCTCGCCGGCTATCCGCTCACCGCGCTGCCCGAGCTCCGCCCCACGGGCGACCCCGGGGCCGACGCGCTCGCGCAGCAGGCGCGTGCCGAGCTCGCTCAGTACGTCGCCACCGTCGAACCGCTCTACGTCGGCGGCACCAGCCGCATCGCCGCCGAGCAGGAGTCGTTCGCCACCGGTGAGAGCGCGGCCCGCCTCCTCGAGATGCTCGAGCACCAGGTCGTCGTGGTCTCGCTCGTCCGCGACCTCCTCGACCAGGGCATCACGGTGCGCATCGGCGCCGAGAACGACATCGAGGACCTGCGCGACTGCGCGATCGTGCTCGCGCCGTACCGCGTCGAAGGCGAGGTCTCGGGCACGGTGGGCGTCCTCGGCCCGACGCGCATGGACTACCAGCAGGCGCTGGCGGCCGTGGCCGCGGTGTCGCAGCAGCTGGGCCGGTTGCTGTCGTGAGTCGACCGATCCCCACATCCGCATGAGCACCGACTACTACGAGATCCTCGGCGTCTCGCCCCAGGCGACGGAAGACGACATCAAGCGGGCCTACCGCGCGCTGGCGCGCCGTTACCACCCCGACAGCAATCCCGGCGATCCCGCGGCCACCGAGCGATTCAAGGAGATCGGCCGGGCCTACGAGACGCTGCGCGATCCCGAGCGCCGCCGCCGCTACGACATGTTCGGTCCCGACGGCGGTGGCCCCGCGGGGGCGGGAGCGGGCGCGGGCGCGGCGGGTGACTTCGGGATCGGCGACCTCTTCGACGCGTTCTTCGGCGGTGACGCGTTCGGGCGCCGCGGGCCCGCGGGCGCGGCCCGCGGTGCCGACGCCGAGGTGCGACTCGACCTCACGCTCGCGGACGCGGCGTTCGGGGTGACCCGCACGATCGAGGCCCGCCTGCCGGTGGGATGCGAGCGCTGCGACGGCTCGGGATGCGAGCCCGGGACCCATCCGGCGCGCTGCGACGTGTGCGGCGGGGCCGGCGAGGTCCGCCAGGTACGGCGCTCGATCCTGGGGCAGATGGTGACCTCCTCGCCGTGCGGCGTGTGCCGCGGCGCCGGCACCACGATCCCGTCGCCGTGTCGCGACTGCCGGGGCGAGGGGCGCGTGCAGGGATCGGTGGCGATCGACGTCGACGTGCCCGTCGGTGTCGACACGGGGCAGCGGCTGCGCCTCGCGGGACGGGGGCCGGCGCCGCCGCGGGGCGGGATCCCGGGAGATCTCTACGTCACGATCGTCGTCGCGCCCCATCCCGACTTCGAGCGCCACGGCGACGACCTGCTCCACATCCGGGGCCTGTCGATGACCCAGGCGGCACTCGGCGCGTCACTGACCGTCGAGACCCTCGACGGGGCCGAGCAGCTGGTCGTCCCCCCGGGGACGCAGCCGGGCCGGACGTTCCGGCTGCGGGGACGCGGGATGCCGGCGCTGCGGGGCCGCGGTCGCGGCGACCTGATCGTCCGGGTCGACGTCGAGGTGCCCGAGCGCCTGCGCGCCGAGGAGGCCGAGCTCCTGCGCCAGCTGGCCGAGCTGCGCGGGGAAGAGGTCGCCCCGCCCGACGAGGGCTTCTTCTCCCGCCTCAAGTCGGCCTTCCAGTAGCCGGGCGTGGACCGGGGCGAGACGACGGGCTTCGCGGCCGCGGTCGGCGCCGCCGCCCATGCCTTCGTCGCCCGTCTCGACGAGACGCTGGAGGTCGCCGGCGACGACGGGCATCACCTCGCGCGGGTCCTGCGCCTCGAGGCCGGGGAGACGGTCACCGCCGCCGACGGCCGCGGCCACTGGCGCCCGTATCGGGTCGCCGACACCGCCAAGTCGCAGGTGCGGCTCGCCGCCGCCGGGCCACCGGCACGCGAGCCGGCGCTGGCACCCCGCCTCGTGGTCGCGTTCGCGCTCACGAAGGGCACCAAGCCCGAGCTCGTCGTCCAGAAGGTCACCGAGCTGGGCGCCGACGCCATCGTGCCGGTGCGGGCGCGCCGCTCGATCGCCCGTTGGGCGGGGACCCGCGCCGAGGCCGCGGTGAGCCGGCTCCGTCGCGTCGCCCGCGAGGCCGCGGTGCAGGCCCGCCGCGCCCGGCTCCCCGAGGTCGCCGCCCCCGTGGAGCTCGGCGCCCTCGTCGGACGGCCCGGGCTCGTGGTCGCGGCGCGGGACGGGCCTCCCGCCGGTGCCCTGGCCGAGCCGGCGGGGGGCGAGTGGGTGCTCGTCGTCGGGCCGGAAGGGGGCTTCGATCCCGGCGAGCGGGCCGCGATCGGGGCCGTCGACTCGGTCGGCGTCGGGCCCTTCGTGCTCCGGGCCGAGACCGCCGCCGTCGCCGGGGTGGCCGCGCTCGCCGGGCGCCGCCGCGCTGCGCGGTGAGGGTGTCCGGTTCGTCCGGCGCCGCGGCCTTCGGATCGACGCGTAGCGTGAGAATCCCCCCGCGCATGGGGCGAATTCTGACGCCGAGAGTGAAATTGGTCCCCGGGCTTGGTACCCTGGAGAAGAACCGGGCAGGGGACGGCGCAGAGGCAGAGATGGTCGCAGCATGAGCGTCGCAGCATGAGCGAGGACGGACGTCACGTCGGCGAGCGGTTGCGCTCGATCCGGCGCCAGAAGGGCCTGTCGCTCCACGACGTGGAGGCCCGTTCGGGCCACGAGTTCAAGGCCTCCGTCCTCGGCGCCTACGAGCGGGGGGAGCGGGCAATCTCGGTGCCGCGCCTCATCCGGCTCGCCGAGATCTACTCGGTGCCCGCCGACCAGCTCCTCCCCCGACAGACGGACTTCGACATCGATCTCACCGAGCGTGACACCGGCTCGTTCGACGAGGGGTTCACGATCGACCTCGAGCGCCTGAACGCGCTCGACGACGCCGACGCCGCCGTGCTGTCGCGTTACGCCGCCACCATCCAGCTCCAGCGCCAGGACTTCAACGGGCGCATCCTGACCATCCGCCGTGACGACCTGCGGGTCGTGGCCGCAGTCCTCGGGCGCAGCCCCGACGATCTCCGGGCCCGCCTCGAGCAGCTGGGCCTGCGCGCCAACACCGGCAGCGGCGCCCGCGCCTGATCGGCGCCCCGGGCGCACCCGGCGCAGCGCTACCATCGCGACGACTTGTCCTCGCCCTCATCGACGCCGACCCAGGTCAAGATCCTCGTCCCGGGCAACCATCTCATGGTCGGCCTGCTCGGCCAGCGCGACGAGTTCCTGCGCCTCGTGGAAGAGGCCTTCCCCGTCTCGATCCACGTCCGTGGCAACGAGATCACCGTCACAGGCGACGGTACCGAGGCCGAGCGGGTGGGGCGACTCTTCGAGGAGATGGTGATGCTGGTCGAGGAGGGCCACGGCCTCGATCGCGAGGGTGTCGGGCGCAGCATCGAGATGCTCAAGGCCGACCAGCGTCCCAGCGACGTGCTCACCACCGAGGTCCTGCGGGGTCGCAAGTCCGTCCGTCCCAAGACCGCGGGCCAGAAGCGCTACGTCGACGCCGTCCGCGAGCACACCGTGACGTTCGCCATCGGGCCGGCCGGTACCGGCAAGAGCTACCTGGCGGTGGCGCTCGCCGTCCAGGCGCTGCAGGCCAAGGAGATCAACCGCATCATCCTCACCCGCCCGGCGGTGGAGGCGGGCGAGCGGCTCGGGTTCCTGCCCGGCGACGTGCTCGCCAAGGTGGACCCCTATCTCCGCCCGCTCTACGACGCCCTCTACGACATGCTCGACCCCGATGCGGTCAGCCGGCTCATGGAGCGGGGGACAATCGAGGTGGCGCCCCTCGCGTTCATGCGTGGTCGCACGCTCAACGACTCGTTCATCATCCTCGACGAGGCGCAGAACACCACGCCGGAGCAGATGAAGATGTTCCTGACCCGGCTCGGGTTCGGCTCCAAGATCGTCGTCACCGGCGACGTGACCCAGATCGACCTGGCGGAGGGGCGCGGCCGCTCCGGCCTCTTGGCGGTGCGCAACGTGCTGACGGGCATCGACGGCCTCGCGTTCGTCGAGCTCGGCTCGCGCGATGTGGTGCGGCACCGCATCGTGCAAGACATCGTCGACGCCTACGAGCGTCACCAGTGACGGTCGCGCACGAGTCCGCGGTCTTCGGTGCCGACGAGCAGGCCGAGGTGCCCATCGATCTGCTGCGCTGGGTACACCTGGCGCGGTTCGTGCTGAGCGAGGAACGGGTGCCCGAGGAAGCCGAGCTGTCGGTGATCTTCGTCGACGAGCAGGCGATCACCGACTTGAACGAGCGCTTCCTCGGCGGGGCCGGCGCCACCGACGTCCTCGCCTTCCCCATGGACGACGACGTCGTGCTCGGCGGTCGCCAGCCCGACCAGGGCGGCCGGGGCCCCGGCGCCCCGGCGGAGCCTGGTGACCCACCGGTCGTCCTCGGTGACGTGGTCGTGTGCCCGCAGGTCGCCGACCGCCAGGCCCGGGAGCACGGCCACCCACTGGACGACGAGCTGGCGCTGCTCGTCGTGCACGGAGTGCTGCATCTGCTGAACTACGACCATGCCGAGGAGCGGGAGTCGGCGGCGATGAAGAGCCGGGAGCGAGAGCTGCTCGCCCGCTTCCGCGAGCTCGAGCCGGGGAGCTGACGGGTGCGACCCCCAGAACCATCGTGAGCAGCGATCTGGCGCTGCTCGGCGCCGTGCTCTTCCTCTTCGTGGTATCGATCTGGCTCGCGGTCGCCGAAACCGGCTTCGTGCGGATGAGCCGTATCCGGGCCCTCGCCCTGGCCGAGGAAGGGAGGAAGGGCGCCGTCCGGCTCAGCCGGATGCTCGAGCATCCCGAGCAGACGCTCAACGTCGTGCTGCTCGTGGTGCTGATCTGCCAGCTCGGGTCGGCCAGCCTCTTCGGGATCTTCCTCGCCAACGTCTTCGGGCCCTACGGCGCCCTCGCCGGCATCGTCCTCAACATCACCGCGTTCTTCGTGTTCGGTGAGGTCGCACCCAAGACGTTCGCGATCCAGCACACCGAACGCGCCGCTCTCATGGTGTCGCGCCCGCTGTGGTTCCTCACCAACTTCCCACCGCTGCGCTGGCTCTCACGGTTGCTGATCGGGCTGGCCAACGTGATCCTTCCCGGGAAGGGGATCAAGGAGGGACCCTTCGTCACCGAGCAGGAGATCCGCCAGATGGCCGACGTCGCCGCCGCGGAGCGCGAGATCGAGCGCGAGGAGCGCAAGCTCATCCACTCGATCTTCGAGTTCGGCGACACGGTCGTGCGTGAGGTCATGATGCCGCGGCCCGACATGGTCGCGATCGACGCCGATGCCACCGTGGAGCAGGCAATCCGCCGGGCGATCGACGGCGGCTTCTCCCGTATCCCCGCGTTCGAGCACGACACCGACCACATCGTCGGGCTGGTGTACCTCAAGGACCTCGTGGGCCTGTACCAACAAGGAGAGGGTGGCGCACCTGTTCGCCGGGTGCTGCGCGAGGCGAAGTTCGTCCCGGAGCAGAAGCGCGTGGCGGAGCTGCTCCGCGAGATGCAGCGCCAGCAGTTCCACATGGCGATCGTCGTCGACGAGCACGGCGGCGTCGCCGGGCTCGTCACGATGGAGGACTTGCTCGAGGAGATCGTGGGCGAGATCGCGGACGAGTACGACGTCGAAGAACCGCGCGTCGAGCACCTCCCCGGCGGCGCTCTCCGGGTCCCGGGCCGCACCGCGATCGACGAGGTCAACGAGGAGCTCGGCATCGAGCTCCCGGCCGACGAGTGGGACACGGTCGGTGGTCTCGTGTTCAACCTGCTCGGCAAGGTGCCCGACGAGGGCGAGACCGTCAGCTTCCAGGGTCACGAGTTCCGCACCGAGCGCGTGCAGGGGCAGCGCATCGTGAGCGTCCAGATCCGTCCCGTCGCCGGCGGCGACCGTTCCGGCGAACGACCGCCCGAACCGGTACGCGAGGCGCCTGCGTCTTGACCCGGTTCCGCTCGGGGTTCGTGACCGTGGTCGGCCGGCCGAACGTCGGGAAGTCCACGCTGGTGAACCGCCTCGTCGGCACGAAGGTCGCGATCACGTCGGCGCGACCGCAGACGACGCGCAGCGAGATCCGGGGAGTGCGCACCGACCCGGGCGTGAGCCAGATCGTGTTCCTCGACACCCCCGGCCTGCACAAACCGCGCACCGCGCTCGGGGAGCGGACGAACCAGCGGGCGCTCCGCACGCTCGCCGAGGTCGACGTGGTCTGCCACGTGGTCGACGCCGCCGCCACGATCGGCGCGGGCGACCGGTTCGTGGCCGACCTCGTGCACCAGGTGGCGACGCCCGCGGTGCTGGTCGTGAACAAGACCGACCGCGTCGGCCGGGCCGCGATCGCGAGCCAGCTCGCGGCCGGGGCCGAGCAGCTGGGCGACTACGACGCCTTCGTCCCCCTCTCGGCCAAGACCGGCGACGGGACGGCGGCGCTCGTCACCGAGCTCGAGAGCCGCTTGCCCGAGGGCCCGGCCTACTACCCCGACGGCGTGGTGACCGACCAGCCCGAGACCTTCCTCGCGGCCGAGCTCCTGCGCGAGAAGCTCATCCGAGCCACCCGGGACGAGCTCCCGCACTCCATCACGGTCTCGTGCGAGCTCGACGACGACGAGCCGCGCGGCGACGTCCTGCGGCTGCGGGCGACGGTCCGTGTCGAGCGGGAGTCGCAGAAGGGCATCGTGATCGGGAAGGGCGGGTCGGTCCTCAAGCGGGCCGGCACCGAGGCTCGTGCCGAGCTCGAGGCGCTCCTGGGGACCCGCGTGCACCTCGAGACGCGCGTCCGGGTCGAACGCGACTGGCAGCGCCGCCCGGCGTCGCTCGATCGGCTCGGGTACTGACCGCGGAGATCGCCGGGCGGGGCCGCTTCCTGGGGCCCGGAGGTGCCGGTGGCAGGCGCCGGTCCCGGTTGCGGAGTGGAAAGAAGGCCAGGTTAGAGTGCCGCGATTCCGGGTCACGGGGGAGGGACATGAGGAGCAAGGTCTCGCGCGCCAGGCGCTGGATGGCCGTCGCGGCCGTCCTCGGGACCGTCCTCGTGCTCGCCGGCTGCCGCGGACCGGAGAACGACCAGAACAGCCTCCGGCCCGAGGGCCCCGCCGCGCAGACGATCGACAACCTCTTCGTCCCCGTGTTCGTGATCGCGGTCGTGATCGGCATCCTCGTGCTCGTCGGTACGCTCTGGGTCGGCATCCGGTACCGGGCACGCCCGGGTCGCGACGACAACCCCAAGCAGATCCACGGCAGCACGCCCCTCGAGATCGGCTGGACGATCATCCCGGCGCTGATCCTGCTCGTGGTCGCCGTGTTCACCATCCGCACGATCTTCGACCTGGCTCGCGAGCCCAGCGGCGACGTGGTCCAGGTCGAGACCATCGGCAAGCAGTGGTGGTGGCAGTTCAACTACCCGGACGAGGAGATCGTCACCGCCAACGAGCTGGTGATTCCGACCGGAACGGAGGTGCGCGTCCACCTGTCGGCCTGCGACGACTCCATCCCGGGCGAGTGCAACGTCATCCACAGCTTCTGGGTGCCGGAGCTGGCCGGGAAGATGGACGTGATCCCGGGGCGTGACAACGCGACGACCATCGAGGCCGACGAGCCCGGCACCTACCTCGGGCAGTGCGCCGAGTACTGCGGCCTCTCGCACGCCAACATGCGCTTCCGCGTCATCGCGATGGAGCCCGACGACTACGACCAGTGGGTCGAGGAGCAACAGGAGGACGCGGCCGTCCCGCTGTTCCAGCCGGTCCCCGGCGAGGAGAACGCCGAGGAGCCCGCGGGCCCGGCGCAGGCCCTCGTCACCGAGAAGTACCAGTGCACCAACTGCCACACCTTCGACAACCCGGGCGCGAGCACGTACGGCCCCAACCTCGCCCACTTCGCCAGCCGCTCCACGTTCGCAAGCGGCTACTACGAGATCACCCGGGAGCGGCTGATCGAATGGCTCCTCGACGCCCCCTCGCTGATCCCGATGGAAGCGCAGAACTGCCGTGAGCCCGGTGCTCCGGCCGTCGAAGACGGAACCTGCGTCGGCATGCCCTCGTTCACGAAGGACGGGCCCGGCCCGGTGATGTCGCGGGCGGACGCCGAGCAGATCGCCGATTATCTACTCTCGTTGAAGTGAGGCGCCTCGCATGACGACTGTCTCCGGAGCGCTGACCCGGCCCCGTCCGGGGGTCGGGCTGCTGCGCCGACCCAAGGCGACCACGGGCTTCTGGTCGTGGTTCACCACCATCGACCACAAGAAGATCGGCCTCCTCTACGGCCTCACCGCCATGGTCTTCTTCGTGCTGGGCGGCGTCGAGGCCCTGCTCATCCGGCTCCAGCTGGCCCAGCCCAACGGCACGCTGCTCACTGCCGCCCAGTACAACCAGTTGTTCACGATGCACGGCACCACGATGGTGTTCCTCCTCGGCATGCCGCTGGCGGTGGCGTTCGGGAACTACCTCATCCCGCTCCAGATCGGCGCCCGCGACGTGGCCTTCCCCCGCCTGAACGCGTTCGGGTACTGGGCGTTCCTCTTCGGCGGGATCTTCCTGTACTCGAGCTTCTTCCTCGGTGGTGCGCCCGACGGCGGGTGGTTCGGCTACACGCCGCTCACGAGCACCCCGCTGTCGGAGGGCTTCCTCCCGGGCCGGGGCCCCGACTTCTGGGTCGTCGGGCTCGTGATGCTCGGGATCGGCTCCACGACGTCGGCGATCAACTTCATCGTGACGATCGTCAACATGCGCGCCCCCGGCATGACCTTCATGCGCATGCCCGTGTTCACGTGGATGATGACCGTCGTGGCGTTCCTCACGCTGTTCGCGATCCCCATCGTCACCGCCGCGCTGATCATGGTGTACTTCGACCGGCAGTGGGGGACGAACTTCTTCGTCGCCGCCAACGGTGGTGACCCGCTCCTGTACCAGCACCTGTTCTGGCTGTTCGGGCACCCGGAGGTCTACATCCTGATCCTGCCCGGCATGGGGATCGTCTCGGAGATCCTCCCGGTGTTCTCGCGCAAGCCGCTCTTCGGCTACGCGGTCGTGGTGTTCTCGGGCATCGCCATCGGCTTCCTGGGCTGGGGCGTGTGGGCGCACCACATGTTCGCCACCGGCCTCGGCCCGGTCGCGATCTCGGCGTTCGCGCTCTCCACCATGCTCATCGGTGTCCCCACGGGCGTGAAGATCTTCAACTGGCTGGGCACGGTGTGGCGGGGGTCGGTGCGGCTCACCACGGCGATGCTGTTCGCGCTCGGCTTCATCGCCATGTTCACCATCGGCGGGCTCTCCGGCGTGCTCCACTCGGTCGTGCCCTCCGACACCCAGCAAACCGACACCTACTTCGTGGTGGCGCACTTCCACTACGTGCTGTTCGGCGGCCTCGTGTTCGCGATCTTCGGGGGGATCTACTACTGGTTCCCGAAGATCACCGGTCGCTTCATGAGCGAAGGTCTCGGGAAGGTCAACTTCTGGACGATGTTGATCGGGTTCAACCTGACCTTCTTCCCGATGCACATGCTCGGTCTCTACGGCATGCCGCGGCGCACGTACCGGTACGACGAGGGCCTCGGCTGGGACTTCCTCAACCAGCTCGAGACCGTCGGTGCGTTCGTCATCGCGTTCTCGACCCTGTTGCTCTTCGTGAACATCATCGTCAGCCGGCGCAACGGCAAGCCTGCGGGCGACGACCCGTGGGACGGCCGCACGCTCGAGTGGTCGATCCCCTCTCCGCCCCCCGAGTACAACTTCGAGGAGATCCCGGAGGTCGAGGCCCGCGACGAGTTCTGGCACCGCAAGTACACCGAGGACGACGACGGACGCCTCGTCCGGTTGCCGTCGGGTGGGGCCGTCGCCACCACCGAGCACGGCGGTGCCGCACCTGCCGGGGCCCACGGCGACGGGGACGGTCACGGGATCCACATGCCCTCGCCGTCGTACTTCCCGTTCGTGCTCGCCCTCGGCCTCCCGATCCTCGGCTACGGCGCAGTGTTCAGGAACTTCTGGTTCGTGCCGTTCGGGGCGATCGTGCTGCTGTTCGGGATGTACGCCTGGGCGATCGAGCCTCCCACCGAGGAGCAGGAGCCGCCCACCGGGGAGGAGGTGTAGCCGTGGCGATCGAGCCGCTCACCGCGCCCAAGGCACCGGCGGCGCCGCACGACGCGCACGCCACGGCCACGGGCGTCACCAACACCAAGTTGGGGATGTGGCTGTTCCTGTCGTCGGACTGCCTCTTCTTCGGCGCCTTCATCTCCGCCTACCTGCTCTACCGGGGGCGCAGCGAGCAGGGGCCGTTCCCGGAGGACGTCTACAACATCCCGTTCACGTCGGCGACGTCGTTCATCCTGCTCATGAGCAGTCTCACGATGGTGCTCGCCCTGGCCGCGATCCAGCGCGGCGACTACCGGCGGCTCCGGATCTGGCTACTGGCGACGGCGCTGTTCGGCGCCACCTTCATCGGCGGCCAGGTCTTCGAGTTCACGGAGTTCTACCGGGAGGGCCTCACCCTCAAGACCAACGTCTTCGGGTCGACGTTCTTCGTGCTCACGGGCCTGCACGGTGCGCACGTGACGGCCGGCATCGTCTGGCTGCTCTCGCTGTGGGGGCTGGCCACCCAGGGGCGGCTCACGAGCGCCGATTCGGAGAAGGTGGAGGTCGCCGGGCTCTACTGGCACTTCGTCGACGTCGTGTGGATCGTGATCTTCACCGTCGTGTACCTGATCCCGAGATAGGCGAGATAGGGGCGGTCGTGGCCGACACCGACAACGACACCGCAGCGGGCGGGAGCGAGGCGCAGCCCGAGGGCGCGATCGCCGCGCTCGAGCATCCCGCCGAGGAGATCGAGAAGCTCGCCGAGGAGCATCTCGCGCCGGGCCTCACCCACGCCGCCCCCGGCCTCCTGCCGGGCGAGGTCATCCCGCACCCCTCGCCGTTCAAGTACGTGATGATCGCGGTGGTCCTCGTGATCATCACCGCCGCGGAGGTCGCGCTCTACTACCTCGAGGGCACGGTCTCCAACGGCGTGATCATCGCGTTGCTGTTGCTGTTCGGGTTCTTCAAGTTCGCGTTGGTGGCGGCCTGGTACATGCACCTGCGTACCGACCAGCCGATCTTCCGCCGCTTCTTCGTCCTGGGTGCGGTCGCCGCCATCTCCCTCTACCTCGTGGTCCTCCTCACGCTGCACGTGTTCGAGTGAGATGAGCCTCGCCGTCGACTTCCCCGGGTGGCAACCGCACCCCGACGTGTGGTTGGTGGTGGCGCTGCTCGGCGCCGCCTATGCCGTCGCGGTGGTCCGGCTCGGGCCGGCCCACGCCGCCCGCGGAGCGCCCGCCGTCACGCCGTTCCAGCTGACGTGCTGGTGCCTGGGCCTGACCGCGCTGTGGCTGGCGAGCGACTGGCCGGTGCACGACGTCGCCGAGAACTCGCTCTACAGCGCGCACATGGTCCAGCACCTGCTGATCTCGATGGTGGCGACGCCCCTGCTGTTGCTCGGGACCCCCGGCTGGCTGCTGCGCCTCGTGCTGCACCCGCGGTGGCTGTTCCGCACGGTGCGTACGCTCTCACGGTTCCTGCCCGCGCTCGTCGTGTTC
>DASUUL010000013.1:0-11276 GCA_036374115.1 Acidimicrobiia bacterium
TGCGCACCAGCCAGGAGGTGTCCGCGGTGCGCAGGAGCTCGCGGGAGTGCGCGCCGGGCGCGCCCCCCAGGAACGGCCCCTCGAGATGGACGCCGAGGACGTCGGCGCCGCCGCGCTCCGACGCGGGGACGCGCCCCGCCCGCGTGAGCGCGGCGTCGTAGGCGTCGAGCGGCGCGGTCACCAGGGTCGGGCAGAAGCCGGTCGTGCCCGCGGCGAGCAGGCGGCGCCGGGCGCGGACCCAGCCATCGGCGCCGGCGGTGGCGAAGTCGGCGTCGCCGACGCCGTTGACCTGGAGATCCAGGTAGCCCGGCACGAGGAGCACATCGCCCAGGTCGACGACGTCGCGACCCGCAGGAACCGGGCCGCGGCCGGTCTCCACGATCGTGGCGTCGTCGATCGCGACCCACCCGGGCTCGGGCGGGCCCGGTGGGCACAGCGAACCCGCCACCACGGTGGTCACGATCGGCCTTCGCGCCACAAGGCGATGCGCAGCCGGACGAGCCCGACGAGCGTGCGCGGTACCCGCCGCCAGATGGGCGTGCGCGACGGGCGCCGTTCCTGCACCGTCACCGGGAGCTCGGCGACGTCGAGACCCGCCCGCTCGGCCCGCAGCACGAGCTCGGTGTCGAAGAGATCGCCCCCGAACCGGCAGCGACGCGCCAGCGGTTCGACCCGTGCCCGCTGCAACGCCTTCATGCCGTGGGTGTCGGAGACGCGCAGGCCGAAGCCGATCCGCAGGAGCACGGAGAAGGTCGCCGTGACCAGCCTCCTGAGCAGCGGTCGTTCGTCGCGCGCGCCCGCGGCCCGCTTGGACGCGATGACCACGTCGACCGGCCTCGCGGCCCGTTCGATCAGCTCGACGGCATCGTCGAGGAAGGCGAGGTCGTAGTAGTCGACGTCGAAGGTCACCACCACGTCGCCGGTCGCGGCCAGGAGGCCCGTCCGCAGCGCCCGGCCGTAGTCCGCTCGCGCGTGCGACTCCACCCGCAGCTCCGGCGTCTCGCTCGCGAGCCGGCGCGCGCGAGAGAGCGTGTCGTCGACGGATCCGTTCTCCACGACGAGGATCTCGAAGGGACGCCCGCGGGCGCGAAGCCCGTCGGCCACGTCGCGAACAGACGATTCGAGGAGGGCGCGCTCGTTGTGCGCCGGCATGACGACCGAGAGCACGCGGCTACCCGACCGTTTCGGTCCATGTTCGATAGCCGCGGAGGGCGTGGCGGCACAGCCGGTCGACGGCGTTTCGGTCCTCGGTCACCGCCAGGTCGACGTCGAGCGCGGCCCGTCCGTCGCCGAGTTGGACGACGGCGGGGGTGATGGCGAAGCGCGGCCCGAACACCGTGGCCGTGCCGTTCCGGGCGCGGTCCCACGTGAAGATCACGCCGAAGGCACACAGCAAGGCGCGCTCGGCGTCGACGTCGCCCGGGGCGGTGTCGGCGACGAGGTCGAGGAGCTCGAGGGCCGCCAGCGCGGCCGCCGTCTCGTGGCGGGCCTGCGTGAGCCACGGCTCGAGCTCGAGACCGAGCGGGTCGGCCGCGGCTTCCACCCACGCCCGCGTGGCCTCCCTGACGGCGCCGAAGTGGTCCCGGGTCGCGGCGACATCGGCCGGAGTGGGGGCGCCGTCCGTGAGCGTGGTGACGAGCCGGTGCGCCTCGAGCTCCTCGGGCCGGCTGAGCGGGCCGTCGGCGCACGCCGCCGCCATCGCGCTCAGCGCCCCGGCGCGGGTCCCACCCACGCCGGTGACGGCCCGCTCCCAGGACGCCGCCGGGTCGTAGCCCGCGGGGTCGGCGAGGTAGTCGGCGGCGGTGGCGAGCGCCACCCTCGATGCCCACGGCTGGAGCATCGGGTTGCACAGGACCCCGGCGAGCTCGTCGGCGAGGTCGGGGGCACGCCCGCGGTAGGGACCCAGGTGCAGCGACCGCTCCATGGGCCCGTCGTTGACCGGGTAGTTGTCCCACAGCAGCGGCCGGCGACCACCGAGCGCCGCCGCCCACGAGCGGGCGTCGCCGGCGCTGATGGTCGGGGAGCAGACCGTGGGGCCCGTCCACATGATGTCCTCGACGTCCGGTGGGAGCGCCTCGGCCAGGTCGCACAGATACGGCGTCGGACGCGTGCCCACGTACTCGGTCGGCACGAGGGAGAGGCGCACGCCGGCGTCGCGGGCCCGCAAGGCCTCGAGCAGCCAGCCGGCCAGCGCCGCCTGGTCCCGGGCGAGGCCGGGTCGGGACGGGATGTCGTCGAGCGCGAGCACGATCCAGCTGACCCCGATCTCCACCAGGGGGACGAGCTTGCCCGCCAGGGCGGCGCGGTCTCCGTCGTCGTGGTAGTCGACGTCCAGGCCGGGCGAGATCGCGAAGCCGAAACGGACGCCACAGGCTCGAGCGCGTGACGCCAGGGTGCGGAAGTGCCCCGAATCCTCGTCGTCGTAACTCTCACGCCAACGGTCACGGTGGCGCGGGTCGCTCTTGGGTGCGTAGACGTACGCGTTCATACCGTGCTCCGAGAGGAAGTCGAGCATCGCGAGGCGCGCGTCGCGTTCCCAAGGCGGTCCGTAGAACCCCTCGATGACACCGCGGACCGGGAGCGGGCGGGGCACGGCGGTAGAGTACCGGCGCACTTTCGGCGCCGAGCGATGGGGGCGAAGCGATGCCACGGCTGCCGGACCCGTTGCAGCTTCACGCCGACGGGCGCGGTGAGCAACCGGCGATCATTGTCGACGCTGCCAGCGGCGATCGGCCGCGCGTGATGACCTTCGCCGAACTCAACGCGGAGGTGAACCGCGTCGCTGACACATTGCGGGAAATGGGCATGCGCCCGGGCGATCGGCTGGTGTGGTGCGGGCCCAACTCGGCCGAGGTGCTCGTCACCATCCATGCGGCGCGCAAGGCCGGCCTGGTCGCGGTGCCCCTCTCGTACCGCTTCAACGCCGACGAGATGCAGTACGTCATCGACAACTCCGATGCGACGCTCGTGGTCGTCGACGCCGAACAGGCGCCGCTGGTGGCGTCGGTGCGCGACCGGTTGCCGAAGGTGCGCGCGATCGTCGTCTTCGGCGGCGCCGTGCCCGGCGGCTGCGCGTCGTGGGACGACGCCGTTGCGGATCGCTCGACCGACGAGCCCGTGCTCGACGACGACGATGCATCCGCCGTCGGCGCCCAGATGCTCTACACGTCGGGCACCACCGGGAAGCCCAAGGGAGCCCTGCGCACGACGACCGATCCGGTGATCGTCATGGCGCTCCTCGGGGAGCTCGGCCTGCAGCCGGGCGAGGAGGTGCACCTCACGACCGGACCGCTGTACCACTCCGGTCCGCTCGCGTTCGCGAGCCTCAGCCACACGCTCGGGAACCCGATCGTGCTGTTGCGGAAGTTCGACCCGTCCGCCTGGCTGCACCTGGTGAAGGAGCACCGGGTCACGAACACCTTCTCGGCGCCGACGCAGCTGAAGCGGATCGTGAGCCTCCCGCCGGGGGAGCTCGAGCGGGCCGACCTGTCGCCGATGCGGTGCCTGATCGCCAACGCGGCACCGGTGCCGTACGCGCTCAAGCAGGAGATCGTCGAGAAGCTCGGCGACGGCTTCCTCTACGAGGTGTACGGGTCGACCGAGCTCGGCATCGTCACGGTGCTCAAGCCCGCCGACCAGCTGCGCAAGCCCGGGTCCTGCGGCACGACCTACGGCGGGGTCGAGGTGAAGCTGGTACGGGAGGACGGGACCGAGGCGGAAGTCGGCGAGCCCGGCGAGCTGTTCATCCGCACCGGGCTTGCAATGGACGGTTACCACCGCACGAGCGAGCAGCTCGACGAGCTCGCCGACGGCGGGTGGAAGTCCGTCGGCGACATCGCGTACGCGGACGACGAGGGATACCTCTACATCTGCGACCGGAAGAAGGACATGATCATCTCGGGCGGGGTGAACATCTACCCGGCCGAGATCGAGGCGGTGGTCTACGCGCACCCGGCGGTGCTCGACGCGGCGGTGTTCGGCATCCCCGACGACGAATGGGGCGAGCGGGTGCACGCCATCGTCCAACCCAAGCCGGGGGAGACCATCGACGTCGACGAGCTCCGCGGCTTCGTCGAGGAGCGGGTGGGCGGGTACAAGCGCCCGCGCGCGTACGAGGTGCGCGAGCAACTGCCTCGTACCGATGCGGGCAAGCTGCTCAAGCGCGTGCTGCGCGACGAGTACTGGCACGATCGCAGCACCGCGGTCTGAGCTCGATGACGCACACGTTGTCGGAGGCCGAATCGAAGCGCGTCCTCGCGGCGCACGGCGTACCCGTGCCCGACGAGCGCCTCGTCGCCGACCCGGGCGCCGCCACCGTTGCCGCGGGCGCGATCGGTTACCCCGTGGTGGTGAAGCTGTGCGGCGCCGGGCTCGCCCACAAGACCGAGCGCGCGCTGGTCCGGCTCGCGTTGGGCGACGCGGCCGCGGTCCGCGCCGCCGCCACCGAGCTGCTGGCTGCAGCCCGTCCCGCCGACGGCCCCGTCGAGCTGCTGGTGGCCCCGATGGTGCACGGCAACCGGGAGCTGATCGCGGGGCTGCACGTCGACGAGCAATTCGGCCCGTGCGTGATGGTCGGCATCGGGGGCGTCCTCGCCGAGGCGGTGGGCGACGTGGCCTTCCGGCTCGTCCCCCTCACCGCGGCCGATGCCGCCGACATGCTCGACGATCTCCACACGCAGGCGATCCTCGGCCCGTTCCGCGGCGAACCTCCCGTGGATCGCGAAGCCGTGAGCGCGGTGCTCCTGGGCCTGTCGCAGTTGGCCGAATCGGATCCGCACGTCGTCTCCGTCGACGTGAACCCGCTGATCGTCGTGGCGGGCCGCCCCGTCGCGGTCGACGCGCTCGTCGAGGTCGAGTGATGACGGCGAACACGACCCGGTTCGCGCCCCTCTTCGAGCCGCGCGGGATCGTGGTTGCAGGCGCGTCGTCGCATCCCGGGAAATTCGGGTTCGTCGCCCTCCACAACATCCTTCGGCACGGCTACCGGGGGACGGTGTACGCGACCAACCGTGACGGCGGCGACATCCTCGGTGTACACGCACTCACGTCGATCGAGCAGCTGCCGGACGGCGCCGTCGACCTCGTGTTCGTGTGCACGCCCGCGGCCGCCAACGTCGAGCTGATGCGGGCGTGTGCGGCCAAGGGCGTTCGCGCGGCCTTCGTCACGTCGGCGGGCTACGCGGAGGCGGGTGAGGAAGGTCGCGCCGCCGAACGTGACCTCGTGGCGTGCTGCGAGGAGCTGGGCATGCTCCTCGTCGGGCCCAACGGGCAGGGCGTGGTGTCGACACCGGCGTCGCTGTGCGCCCAGATCGTGGCGCCGTTCCCACCCCGTGGCCGGATCGCGATCGCGAGTCAGTCGGGGAACTTCGTCTCCTCGTTCCAGAACTACGCCGTCGCCACCGGTATCGGCGTCAGCCGAGCCGTGTCCGCGGGCAACGCCGCCGCCGTCACGGTCCCGGACCTGCTCGAGTACTACGCCGACGACCCGGAGACCGCGGTGGCGCTCGCGTACGTCGAGGGCGTGGCCGACGGGCGGGCGTTCTACGAACGGGTACGCGCGGTGGCGTCCCGCAAGCCGCTGGTGTTGCTCAAGGGCGGCACGACCAGGGGAGGGCAGCAGGCGGCCGCCTCGCACACCGGAGCACTGGCCAGCGACGAGCGCGTCTTCGACGGCATGTGCCGGCAGGCAGGCGTCACGCCTGCCTGCTCGGTCGAGGAGGCGTTCGAGGCGGCGGCGACCTTCGCCACCCAGCCACTTCCGCGCGGGACACGGGTGGCCGTGCTGACCACGGCCGGCGGCTGGGGCGTGGTCACCGCGGACGCCATCGCCCGGTCGGAGCTCGAGCTCGTCGCGCTGCCCGACGACCTTCGCGCCGCCATCGATGCGAAGCTGCCGCCGCGCTGGAGCCGGAACAACCCCATCGACCTCGCCGGCGCGGAGACGCGTGACACCATCCCGGAGGTTCTCGAGCTCATGGCCCGCCACGACGAGATCGACGCGGTCGTGTACCTCGGACTCGGTATCCAGTCGAACCAGGCCCGCATGATGCGGACCGGACGGTTCTACCCGGACCACGGGCTCGACCGGATCGTCGCTTACCACGAGCGCCAGGACGCCCGCTTCGCCCGCGCCGCTGCCGACGTGTCCGCGGCGACGGGAAAGCCGGTGCTCACCGCCACCGAGCTCGCCGTCGCCGATCCCGAGAATCCCGGGCCGCGAGAGGTCCGCGAGACGGGTCGGCTCTGCTACCCGTCGTCGAATCGCGCCGTCGCCGCGCTCGAGCACCTGTGGCGCTATGCCCGCCACCGCGCCCGGCGCGAGCAGGAATGACCGGCCGGACGGCGCGGCGCGTGCTGGTCGCCCTGCTGGCGCTCGCCGCGGTGGCGTGCGGCATCCTCGCCGTGGGTGCCGGCGGCGACCCGGCGCGGCCGGCGACGGCCGCACCGCTGGCAACGCCGGCGTGGTCGCCGCGCCGCGTACCCCAACCGGTGGTCGACGCCGTGGGTGCGGCGCGGCTCCAGGCGCGCCTCGACACCGAGTTCGGTGGAGTCGAGACGTGCACGGTGGTGACGACCGGCGACGGCGACACCCTGCTCGCCGAGCGCAACCCCGACGCGCCGATGATCCCGGCGTCGAACCAGAAGCTGTTCACCGCCGTGGCCGCCCTCGACGTGCTCGGACCGGATTTCCGGTACACCACGAAGGTGGTGGCCCCGGCGGCGCCGAGCGACGGCCGGGTCGAGGAGCTCTGGCTCGTGGGCGGCGGCGACCCCGTGCTCGCGACACCCGAGTTCGCGGCCGAGCTTGCCACGGAGCCGTTCTACGAGCAGACCGACGTCGTCACCACCTCACTCGTCGAGCTCGCCGACGCGGTCGTCGCCGCCGGTGTCCGAACGGTTCCGGGGGGCGTGCACGGCGACGACTCGCGTTACGAGGCGGTTCGCTATCTGCCCACCTGGCGCGACTCGTACCGCACCGGCGGCCAGGTCGGGCCGCTGGGCGCGCTGACGGTCAACGACGGGTTCACGGTCTTGAACCCGACCCCCGTGGCCGTCGACGATCCCGCGACCTTCGCGGCGGCCGAGCTGACGCGTCTGCTCGAGGAGCGAGGTGTGGACGTGGGGGCCGAGCCGAGCCACTCGGCCGCCCCCGCCGACGCCGCCTTGGTCGCCTCGGTGCAGTCGCGCCCGCTCTCCGACATCGTGGGCGGGCTCCTGCGCTCGAGCGACAATCTCACCGCCGAGCTCCTGACACGCGAGCTCGGCCTCCAGACCGCGAACGAGGGCACCACCGCCGCCGGAGCCGCCGCGATCGTCGCCGCCCTCCAGCGGCTCGGGGTCGTGACCGACGGCCTCGCGGTCGTCGACGGTTCCGGTCTCGATCGCGGCGATCGCGCGACGTGCTCGCAGCTCGTTGCGACGCTCGACCTGGGTGAGCAGCCCCGGACCGCCACGCTCTGGGACTCGCTGGCCGTCGCCGGCGAGGCCGGGACGCTGCGCCCGAGCCTTCGGGGCTCGCCGCTCCAGGGCCGGCTCCGGGCCAAGACCGGAGCCCTCGAGGGCGTGACCGCCCTGACCGGCCTCGTCGACCTCGGCCGGCCGGTGCGGTTCGCCTTCGTGGCCGCCGGGGAATTCTCCGAGGCGGAGGGCCTCGCGCTCCGGGAGCAGGCGGCCGCGATCGTGGCCGGGTTCCCGGACGCGCCGTCCGCCGACGAGCTGGTGCCCGCGCCGGCGAGCCCCTAGCAGCCGTGGTTGCGCCGGACCGAGGTGGCGGCGAAAATCCCCGCTCGATCATGAAAGGGACGACGTGAACGGATCCGACGGCGACACCCCGCCCGCCCCGGCCGCGCCCGGTCGTACCCCGCCCCTCCCGCAGCTGATCGTGGAGCTGCGCGACCTCCTCGTCGAGTACTTCAAACAGGAGACGGTCGTCCCGCTCAAGCAGCTGGGCCGCTACGTGGCCTTCGGCCTGCTCGGCGCCCTCCTTCTCGGGTTCGGGGCGGTCTTCCTCGGCCTTGCGGGCCTCCGGGCACTCCAGACCGAGACCGACACGACCTTCACCGGCAACTGGTCGTGGGCGCCCTACCTGATCATGGTGGCGGTGCTGCTCGTCGGGGGGATGATCACATGGCAGGCCCGCGGCGCCGTGCGCCGAAGGAAGGGGAAGGCATGAGTACCTCCGCCGATCGTCGCGACCGGCCGATCACGCGCGCGGATCTCGAGGCGAAGCTCGGCCAGATCCGTGACGCCACCGAATCGGGATCGGAAGGCGCGCGCGGCGTCGGGATCGTCGTCGGAGTCGTCGCCGTCACCGCCGTCGTGGTGGTCGCCTTCTGGCTCGGGAACCGGAGGGGCCGGAAGCGTCGCACCATCGTCGAAGTGCGGCGAGTGTGAGCAACGGCGTCGTCAACCGCCTCGCCCGGACCGGTCTGCGCAAGGGTCTCCTCGAAGGCTCCCGGCCCTGGCTCTACACGGGGATCGCGGCGGTCGCGCTGCGCATCGCCCGCCGGGCGGTGCGCGAGGAGCCCCGCACGGTCTTCTCCGAGGAGCTCGAGCCGGGACAGGCGCTCGAGATCCGGGTGCTGCCACCGGAACGCTGACGCGGCCGCCGCCCGTCCGGGACCGCAAAGCCCGAACGCGCAGGGGGAGCCCGGCAGGCGCCCGGTAGCCTTGAACCGCTGTGAAGGTCCTCCTGCGCAACCCGAGGCGCGAGCTCGAGCTGCCCGGCCCGCTCACGGTGGCCACCCTGCTCGATCGCCTGGAGCTCAACCCGGAGTCGGTGCTGGTGATCTGCGGCGACACCCTCGTGACGCGCGACGCCCGCCTGTCCGACGGCGACACCGTCGAGATCCGCCCGGTCATGTCGGGCGGTGCGTCATGAAGTGCCGGGTGTGCCGGGGCCCGGCTGCGGTCGACATCCGCCGCCACAACGCCGCGTTCTGCCCCGAGCACTTCGTGCACCACTGCCGCGAGCAGGTCCGACGCGCGATCAAGGAGCACGGGATGCTCGGGGCCGGGGAGCGCGTCCTCGTCGCGGTCTCGGGCGGCAAGGACTCGTTGGCGCTCTGGGACCTTCTCGTCGCGCTCGGCTACGACGCCGACGGTCTCTATCTCGGCCTCGGGATCGGCGGGTACTCCGACCGGTCGGGCGACGCCGCCCGTGCGTACGCCGACGCACGCGATCGAAAGCTGCACGAGGTCGACCTCGCGGGCGACTACGGCTACGACATCCCGGGGGCCGCCGCGGCGACTCGTCGCGCGCCGTGCGGCGCGTGCGGGCTGTCGAAGCGCCACCTGTTCAACACCATCGCGATCGAACGCGGCTACGACGTGATCGCGACCGGGCACAACCTCGACGACGAGGCCGCGGTGCTCCTCGGGAACGTCATGCGCTGGGAGCCGGGGTACCTCGGCCGCCAGCACCCGGTGCTGCCGGCGACGCCGGGCTTCGCCCGCAAGGTCAAGCCCCTGATCCGCCTGGGTGAGCGGGAGACGGCGGCCTACTGCGTGCTCGAGAGCATCGACTACATCGTCGAGGAGTGCCCCATGGCGGAGGGGAATCGCCACCTCGGCTACAAGGAGGTGCTCAACGACCTCGAAGACCGGTCGCCGGGCACCAAGGCGGCATTCCTCTTCGGGTTCCTCGACCGGGCCCAACCGCTCTTCGCCGGCGACGCCCGGGACGAACGGGAAGGTCTCGGCGAGTGCGCGATCTGCGGTTCCCCGACCACCGGGGAGATCTGTGCGTTCTGCCGCCTGAGGGCACGCGCGGGCGGTGCGTGATGGGCCGGCCGTTCGCCGCGGGTGACCGCGTCCTGCTCGTCGACGCCAAGCGGCGCCGCCATCTCGTGACCCTCACCGCCGGGGGCCAGTTCCACACCCACGCCGGCGTGCTCGACCACGACGCCCTCCTGGGGCGCGACGAGGGCATCACCGTGCGCACGACCCTCGGCGCCCGCATGGTCGCGCTGCGGCCCACGCTGGCGGAGTACGTGCTGAAGATGCCGCGTGGGGCACAGGTCATCTATCCGAAGGACCTGGGCCCGATCCTCATGCTCGCCGACGTGTTCCCCGGAGCGCGCGTCCTCGAATCCGGTGTCGGGTCGGGCGCGCTCACGGCGACGTTGCTGCGGGCCGTCGGTCCCGGCGGCCACGTCACCGGCTACGAGCTCCGTGAGGAGTTCGCCGAACGCGCCCGGCGCAACGTCGAAGGGTTCCTCGGTCCGGGCCAGCCCCTCGATCTCGAGGTTCGCGACGTGTACGCCGGCATCGACGCCGCCGACCTCGATCGCGTGCTCCTCGACCTCCCGGAGCCGTGGCGGGCGGTGAAGCACGCCGAGGCCGCGCTCCGGTCGGGCGGGATCCTGCTGGCGTACCTCCCGACCATCGGGCAGGTGGCGCGCCTACGCGAGGAGCTGGCGGCGTCGAGCTTCGGGATGGCGGAGACCCTCGAGGTGCTCCAGCGCGGGTGGCACGTCGACGGGCAGTCGGTACGGCCCGATCACCGGATGGTCGCCCACACGGGTTTCCTCACCCACGCCCGCCTCCTCACGCCGGGGCCGTGAGCGCGCTCGACGTCGTCGTGCTCCTGGCGATCGGGGGCGCGGCGTACGGCGGCTACCGGCTGGGATTCGTCGCTCGGGCGCTGTCGTGGGCGGGGCTGGCCGCCGGCGTCGCGGTCGCCGTCCTGCTCGTCGACGACCTCGTGAACGCGCTCAGCGGCGAGCCGGCACGCAGCCGCCTCGTGGCGGCGATCGCGTTCGTGTTCGTCCTCGCGACCCTCGGGCAGACCGCCGGCTACGTGCTCGGCGCCGCGCTCCGTGCGCGCCTGCCGCGCGAGGAAGGGCTCCGGCACGGCGACCGGATCGCGGGCGCGCTCACCGGTGTGGTCGGTGTGCTGGTCGCGGTGTGGCTGCTCGTGCCCGCGCTCACGAGCGCCCCGGGATGGCCGGCCCAGGCCGCCCGCGACTCCACCATCGTGCGCTTCGTCGACCGGTACGCACCCCCGCCCCCGGCGGCCGCGCAGGCACTCGGACGCCTCGTGGGCGAGGCCCCGTTCCCGGAGGTGTTCGGCACCTTCGACGGTCCGGCCGACGTCGGCCCCGCCCCGACGGGCGGGCTCGCCCCCGAGGTCTCGGCTCGAGTCGAGGGCTCGGTCGTGAAGGTGGAGGGCCAGGCCTGCGACCAGATCCAGAACGGCAGCGGGTTCGTCGCCACCGACGAGATCGTGGTGACGAACGCGCACGTCGTGGCGGGCGAGCACCGCACCGAGGTGC
>DASUUL010000014.1:0-3706 GCA_036374115.1 Acidimicrobiia bacterium
CGACGACGTGCAGACGCCGTGGCCGTTCTTCCCGCTGCTCCCCGGGATCATCCGTGGCTTCGACGAGATCGGTATCCCCGGGCGGGGCGCGACCGTCGTGCTCAACCAGCTCGTCTTCCTGCTGGCGCTCGCCGGTCTGTACCGGCTCGCCCGCCGGCACACCTCCGCGCCCGCGGCCGCCCTGTCGGTCTGGGCCCTCGCACTGTTCCCGGGCTCGTTCCTCTTCTCGATGCTCTACCCCTCGGCCATCTTCCTGGCCGCGTCGGTCTGGGCCTTCCTGCTCGTCGAGGACCGGCGCGACGTGGCCGCGTCCGTACTCGTCGTCGCCGTGGCGATGGCCCGTCCGAACGGTCTCGTCGTCGCCGTCGCCCTGGTCCTCGTGGTGCGGTCGTGGCCGCGGGCGCTCGTCGTGGCCGGGCCGGCCGTCGCCGCCGTCGGGGTGTGGTGCGCCCTCTGCTGGCACTGGACGGGCGACCCGGTGGTCTTCTTCACCGCGAAGTCGTCGTGGGGAGAGGTGACACTGGCGAACCTGCTCTTCCCCGTCGCCGACTACGGCGCCCTCGTGCACTTCGCGCTCGCCGTGGTCGCCCTCGCGGCCGTGGTGGTCGAACGGCGTCGCCTTCCGGTGGCATGGATCGCGTTGGCGGCGCTCTACCTGGTCCCTCCGCTCGCCCTCGGCGTGATCGGCCTCGGGCGGTACACGAACGAGTGCTTTCCTCCGTTCGTGGCGTTCGGGAACCTCCTGGCGCGCATCCCGCCGGGATTGCGGGCGTTCCTGCTCGTGGCGTCGGCAACGGTGTTGGTGGCATGCGCCACCGCCGTCATCCGCTACGACTACGTGCCGTAGAGCCCGGCGTGCGGTGAGCGTGGAGCAGGGCCGTTCTGGCGTCGCTGCACCGCCTATGTTGCGGAGCAGCGACGCCAAAACGATCGATGGAGCCGATCTGATGGAGGTCGAGGAGTACGGGCGCATCGCCGCCGCCGAGGACGACCACTGGTGGTACCGCAACACGCGTGCGCTCATGGCCGACCTCCTCGCGCCGTGGCTCGGTGTGGCCGAGCGGATCCTCGACGCCGGCTGCGGGCCCGGGGGCAACGGCGCCTGGCTCGGTGGTCACGGGAGCGTCGTGGGCGTCGATCTCTCCGACGACGCCCTGCGCTTCGTACGGGCGCGCCGCGCGGCGACGCGCCCCGTGCGGGGCAGCGTCGACCGACTGCCGTTCGCCGACGCCGCCTTCGACATCGCCGTGTCGATCACCGTGGTGACCTGTGTGCCCGACGACCACCGGGCGGTGCACGAGCTCGCCCGGGTCGTGCGACCGGGCGGGGTCGTCCTGCTCGTCGAACCGGCGTTCCGGAGCCTCGGGCGCGCCCACGATGTCACCGTGCACAGCCTCCACCGCTATCGCAAGCGTGATCTCGCTGCACTCGCCGCCGCCGCGGGGCTGGACGTGCGGCGGGCGACCTACGCGTACTCGTTCCTCGCACCCCCGGCGGCGCTGCTCCACGTGCTCGAGCGCGGCAAGGTCGCCGCCGGCGGAGATCAGGGCTCCGACGTGGAGCGCCGCCGGCTCGACCGGCTCTTCGCCCCGTTGGCGGCGGCCGAACGTCGCTGGCTCGCTCGTCACGACGTCCCGGTCGGAACGTCGATCGCGGTGGTCGCGACGAAGGACTGACCGCTACCCGCGGGGGCGCCTGCGCAGGACGATCAGCTCCACCCACAGCCGGAGGAGGTCCCAGAGGGATCGCGCCACGTTCGCGGGACGGAAGAACCGGGAGCGCCCGTGTGAGCGCGGATAGTGGTGGACCGGCTCCTCGACGAACCGGGCACCGGCATCCTGGAACTTGCGCACCATCTCGACACAGATCACGCCGCTGCTGTGCTCGAGGCGGACGCGGTCGAGGAGCGAGCGCCGGATCAGGCGGAAGTCACAGTCGGTATCGCGGATCTTGAGCCCGAACAGCAGCGCCACCGTGCGGTGATAGACGCGCCCGATCACCCGGCGGGCGAGGTTGTCGGCGCGCTGGAGCTTGTAACCCTGGACGACGTCGACGTCGTCGCCCGCCCGATCGGCGAAGCGGGCGAGCTCGGTGGGGTCGAACTGGGCGTCGCCGTCGGTGTAGAAGACCCATTGCCTGGTCGCGGCGGCGAACCCGGAGAGCAGCGCGCCGCCGTAGCCGCGATTCTGGTCGTGTACCACGATCCGGAGCTGCGCGTACTGCCCGGTGAGGTCCTCGAGGAGCTGTTGGGACCGGTCGGTGGAGCCGTCGTTGACGACGATGATCTCGCCGTCGACCCCGACGGACTCGATGGTCTTCGCCGCTGCCTCCACGACGTGGCCGATGGTGGCTGCGTCGTTGAAGCAGGGGAAGAACGCCGAGATCGACTGCACCGCCGGGTTCACGGGAGTGTCGCGCACACTGCCTCGATCTCGTCGTCGCTCATCTCGGGGAAGCACGGCAACGACACGCACTCGGCTGCCCATGCCTCCGCCTCGGCGCACGCCGCGCGAGAGAACCGCCGATAGGCCTGCTGCTGGGTGAGGGCGCGGGGATAGTGCACCGCCGTCTCGAAAGGGGCGCGGGCACGGAAGCCGTCGCGGTCGGCGACCCTTGCGACGCACAGGTGGTACACGTGACGGTCGTGGGGCGCCTGCCAGCGCAGGTGGGGTGCCGCGTCGCGGTACCGGGCCGCGATGGCGCGGCGCCGGGCGTTCCCCGCCGCCAGGCGCGGGAGGGCGACGCGGAGCGCGGCCGCCTCGAGCTCCGAGATGCGGGAGTTGCCGGCGACGTCGGCGTGGTCGTACGCGTCGCCCTGCCGACCATGGGCGCGCAGTCGCCGGACGCGCGCCGCGAGGTCGGCGTCGTCGGTGGCGATCGCGCCGCCGTCACCGATGCCGCCGAGGTTCTTGGTCGGGTAGAAGCTGTAGGCGGCGGCGATCCCGCGGCCCGCGTGCGGGTCGAGCGCACCGTGCGCCTGGGCGGCGTCCTCGACGACGGGCACGCCGAGATCGGGGACTTCCACCGGGCGGCCGTAGAGATGGACGGGGACGATCGCCCGTGTCCGGGCGGTGACCGCCGCCTTGGTCGCCGCCGGGTCGATCGCGGCCGTGGCCGGATCGACGTCGACGGGCACGGGGACGGCGCCGGCAGCGCACACGGCTGCCGCCGTCGGTACGGCCGTGAAGGCGGGGACGATCACCTCGTCTCCGGGTCCGACGTCGAGTGCGACGAGCCCGAGGCGCAGTGCCTCGGTGCCGGACGCCACCGTCACCGCGTGACGGGCGCCGACGAACTCCGCGAACTCCGCTTCGAAGGCCTCCGTCTCCGGCCCGAGGAGCAGCCGTCCCGAATCCAGGACCCGCGCGAGCGCGTCCCCGAGCTCGGGTTGGAGAGCGTCGATCCGGCGGCGCAGGTCGACCACCGGGACCGGGGTCTTCAGAGATACCAAGACAGGTGCCGGCGGTAGAAGTCGACGGTACGCGCGATGCCCTCCGCGAAGGGCGTGTTCGGCTCCCACCCGAGTACCCGCTTGGCCTTGGAGGAGTTGCCGACGTAGGAGCCGATGTCGATCGCGTCGCGATCCTCGGGCCAGGGAGCGTGCTCCACCCGGCCCGAGCCGGCCGCGTCGACGATCGTGGCTGCGATGTCGCGCAGCGACAGGTGCTCGTCGCTCCCGACGTTGAACACCTCGCCGGTCGCATCG
>DASUUL010000015.1:0-6224 GCA_036374115.1 Acidimicrobiia bacterium
CGCCCGGGTCCTGTTCTGCGAGGAAGCGGAGCAAGGGAGATTCCTCCTGAATCGATTTCTTGGCTGAGTCGGTTTCTGGGTTGACGAACTAGTGCTCGGGATGGCTCGAGGAACCGATGTACACGGCGGTGAGGATCGTGAAGATGAACGCCTGCAGGAACGCAACCAGTAGCTCGAACGCGGTCAGGCCGATGAGCAGCAGGAACGGGAACGGCAAGATCACGATCGTGATGTTCTTCGCCCACAGGGCTGCCGAGAGCACCGCGAACGTCACCAGGATGAGGTGGCCGGCGAGCATGTTGGCGAAGAGTCGGACGGCCAGCGAGAAGGGTCGCACGATGAACGTCGAGACCAGCTCGATCAGCGCGACGAGCGGGAGCAGGAAGATCGGCACGCCCGGCGGGATCGTGGAGCTCTTCAGGTACCCGAGCGGGCCCTGCTTGACGATCCCGACGATGTTGTAGATGAACCACACGAGGAGCGCGAGCACGAACGGCACGGCCATCCTGGCGTTCCCGGGGAACTGGATGAACGGCAAGATCTCGAAGATGTTGATGAAGAAGATGAAGAAGAACATCGCGAGCAGGAACGGCAGGTAGCGCATGCCGTCCGCGCCGATGGTCTGCATGATGATCCCGTTGCGGATGAAGTCGACGCTCGACTCGGCGATGTTCTGCACGCCGCGGGGTACGAGCTGGGCTCGCCGCCCGGCGACGAAGAAGAAGGTGAGCGTGATGACCACCGAGGCGAAGAAGATCAGCACTGCCTTGTTGATCGCGAAGATCGTGCCTTCGAAGAAGATGTCGGGCCACTCGATCAGGTGACTGATCGGGGGGAACTCGAGCCCGAGCAGCGCGCTCACTCCGACACTCCCTTCGTTGCAGCAGACACGGTCTCTCCGGATACGCGATCGCGGCGCAGGCCGGGCGCCGCCAGCGTGAGGCTGACGGACCTTAGCTCCCAGAAGAGCAAGCCGAGGTGGGCCGCGAACAGCGTGACGCCGAGCACGAGCACGTCGACCCACCCGAACAGCGCGTCGGCGAGCAGCATGGCTCCCAGCAGCACTCCCATGCGAACCACGAACCCGCCCATCGCCATCGCGGCGAGGACGGTGGAGGAGCGGCGGGACGCCCACGCCAGGCCGGCCGCGGTGGCGAGGAAGTTGGCGATCGCGAGCCCGACACCGAGCGCGGCGCTGGCGGCGCCGTCGACGCCGCGCACGAGCCCGGCGGCGAGCACCACTGCCGGCGCGACGACCAGCGCCCGGCGGGCGAGATCGAGGGCGATCGAGCGCTCGACCGGCGGGATGGGGGCTACCGCTGGCGACGCGTCCACGGCTTGTCCTTCTCCTCGGCCTCGACTTTGTCCTTGTAGGCGTAGAGCGAGCGGGCGATCACGCCGGTCAGCCCGATGACCACGAGCACCACCGTCGCCCACGGGCGGGTGCCGAGGCGGCCGTCGATCCAGATCCCGAGCAGCGCGAACAGCACCGGGATCACCGCGAACTCGAACGCCTGGGCGAGCGCGTCCCCGAAGCCGCCGTACAGGCCACGCCCCAGGGCGTACCCCCGCTCGTTCTCGCCCTGTCGGCTCGCTCCGTCCATCACACCGCCGCACACCGCCGCCCGGCGCATCGCCGCCCGGGTGCGGCCCCCGCTGCCAGCCCCGCATTGGGACTTTGTGAATGCGCTCACAATCTACCCGGCGCCGCTCGCGGGCGTCAAACGGAGGCTCCGCCCTGGTCACCGAGGCGTACGACGCCAGCGGAGGATCCTACGCGTGCCGGGCCCTACCGGTCGGCGGCGCGGCGGTGGTCCTCGAGCTGCACCACGTCGCGAGGCTCGTCCGCCCCCGGCACCGACGCAGCGGCCTCGACGGGCAGGTCCTCGGGCACGACCTCACGGGCGGAGCGCACGCCGGGGTGGAAGTACACGTACAGCAACAGCCCGAGGGCGGCGACGCCCAGCGGCACCACCGCATTGCCGCGGTTGGTGTAGGTGGGGAACAGCACGAGACCCGAGAGCAGGGCGGTCCACAGCCAGAGGATCACCACCGAGCGCCGCGGACCGTGACCGAGGCGCATGAGCCGGTGGTGGAGGTGGTCCTTGTCGGCGACCGCGAACGACGTGCGCCGGTACAGGCGGCGGATGAACGAGAACGCCGTGTCGATGAGCGGGACCCCGAGGATCACGATCGGGATGAAGAGCGGCGCAAAGAAGAAGTAGGTCTGGCCGCTGAACTGGTCGGCGGTGCGCCCGCCGACCGTGATCGTCGTCGTGGCGAGCAGGAGCCCGAGGAACATGGCGCCGGCGTCGCCCATGAAGATGCGGGCGGGGTTGAAGTTGTGCGGCAGGAACCCCACGCACACCCCCACCGCGATCACCGCCACCAGCGGGCCCATGTTCGAGCCCTCGAGCAGCCCGGCCTTGAAGAGGCGGTCGGCGTAGAGGAACAGCGCCGACCCCGCGATGATGACGATGCCGGCGGCGAGCCCGTCGAGGCCGTCGATCAGGTTGATGGCGTTGGCCATCAGTACGACGGTGGCGACGGTGACGAGCGGCGCGAGATCGGGCGAGAGCACCACGTACTCGGTGCTCGCGAACGGGACGCGGAAGTAGAGCATCGACACGCCCATCAGGGAGAGGATGCCGCCGCTCAACACCTGGCCGGCGAGCTTCGCCGGCGGTGAGACCTCGCGGAAGTCGTCGAGCGCACCGACCACGAACATGACGCCGGCGGCCAGCACGAGGCCCAGGGGCTCCGACGAGTCCTCGAACATCTCGCGGAACTGCGGGATGCGGGACGCGACGGCCAGGGCGAGCAGGAAGGCCGCGAACATCGCCGCCCCGCCGAGCGAGGGCGTCGGGCGCTCGTGGACGCTGCGCGGGCCGGGGATCGAGACCGCCCCGACGCGCACGGCGATCTTCCGCACCACGAAGGTGAAGAGGAACGTGCTGACCGCCGCCACCGCGAGGACGACGGAGTAGCCGCCCATTACGCGAGCTCCTGTCGCCGGGCGCGCCTCACGTGCTCAGGCGAGTTCCGGATACGGGGTGAACTTCGAGCACAGGCGGGCGGCGGCGTCGCGAACGTCGGTGGCCACGGTCTCGTCGCCGGGCTTGCGCAGCACCGTGGCGATCAGGGACGCGATCTCGGCCATCTCGGGCTCGCCCATCCCCGTGGTCGTGACCGCCGCCGTGCCGAGGCGCAGCCCGCTCGTGACGAAGGGCCTCTCGGGGTCGTTGGGGATGGCGTTCTTGTTGAGGGTGATGCCGGCATTGTCGAGGGCCTCCTGGGCGACCTTCCCGGTGACGCCGAAGGGCCGCAGATCGACGAGCATCAGGTGGTTTTCGGTTCCGCCGGAAACGATGCGGAACCCCTCGGATGCGAGCTCTGCGGCCAGGGCGCGCGCGTTGCGCACGATCGCGGCGGCGTAGTCGCGGAACGACGGCTGGGCGGCCTCGTGGAACGCGACCGCCTTGGCCGCGACGACGTGCATGAGCGGCCCACCCTGCAGGCCGGGGAACACGGCCTTGTCGACCGCAGTGGCGTACTGCTCCCGGCACAGGATCGCGCCGGCGCGCGGCCCTCGCAGGGTCTTGTGCGTGGTCAGCGTGACGACGTCGGCCTGGGGAAGCGGCGACGGGTGCGCCCCGCCGGCGACGAGCCCGGCGATGTGGGCGGCATCGACCAACAGGAGCGCGCCGACCTCGTCGGCGATCGCGCGGAACGCGTCGAAGTCGATGAGACGCGGGTACGCGGTCGCGCCCGCGACGATCATCTTGGGCTGCTCGCGGCGGGCGAGCTCGCCGATCACTTCGTAGTCGAGCGTTTCGCTCTCGTCGTCGACGCCGTAGGCGACGAAGTCGTACAGCCGGCCACTGAAGTTCACCGGGGAACCGTGCGTGAGGTGCCCGCCCTGGTCGAGGCGCATGCCCATGACCTTGTCACCCGGGTCGAGCAACGCCAGGTAGGCGGCCATGTTGGCGTTGGCGCCCGAGTGGGGCTGGACGTTGGCGTGCTCGGCGCCGAAGAGGTCGCACGCGCGATCGCGGGCGATCTCCTCGGCCTCGTCGACCACGTAGTTCCCTCCGTAGTAGCGCTTCCGCGGATAGCCCTCGGAGTACTTGTTCGTGAGGACCGAACCCTGGGCCGCCAGCACCGCCGGGGAGGTGAAGTTCTCCGAGGCGATCAGCTGGATGGTGGTGTTCTGGCGCTCGATCTCGCGCCGCACGACGTCGGCGACGACGGGATCGGTCTGCGCGAGCGCAGCCGCGGGATCGGTCATTCCGTTCTGCCTTCCTCGATGTCGGCGATCTGGGCGACCCGGCGGGCATGACGGCCCCCGTCGAACGGGGTCGCCAGCCACAGGCGCAGGATCTCGTCGGCCAGGCCGTCGGCCACGATACGCCCGCCCATCGAGAGGACGTTCGCGTCGTTGTGCTCCCTCGAGAGCCGGGCGGTGTAGAGGTCGTTGCACAGCGCCGCCCGCACCCCGGCCACCTTGTTGGCGGCGATCTGCTCGCCCTGGCCGCTCCCGCCGAGCACGATGCCCCGATCAGCCCGTCCGGTGGCCACCAGCCGGGCGACGGCGGCGCAGATCGGCGGGTAGTCGACCGACTCCTCGGAACCGGTTCCGAGATCGTCGACGTCGTGACCGTCGTGCTCCAGCACCCCCTTGAGGTGCTCCTTGAGGCGGAAACCCGCGTGGTCGGAGCCGATGGCGATGCGCAGGGGACGCCCTCCGGGACGCTGCGGACCAGGCCAGACTACCGGTCAGGTTCCGACCCCGTCGGCGACCTCGCCCAGTGTCCCGAGCAGTCCCGCGGTGTTCTGCTCGAGGGTGAGGCCGTTCGCGACGATCCGGGGACCCGCCTGCGCGCAGCGTTGCCGGAGCACGGCGTCGTCGAGCAACCGCTCGATCGCGGTCGCCATCGCCTCGACGTCGCCCGGTTCCACCAGGAGACCGGCGTCACCGAGCACCTCGGGTGTGCCCCCGTGGTCGGTCCCGACGATCGGCAACCCGATGCTCATCGCCTCCAGGACGCTGAGCGGCGCGGCCTCGGGCTCCACGCTGGCCGACACCATGAGGGCCCACCCGCGCATCCGCTCCAGCGGTTCCGCAACCTGCCCGAGGAACCGTACCCGGCCCGCGAGATCCGGCTCGGCCGCTCGGTGGTGCAACCCGGCCGCGTACGACTCGTCGCCGGGAAGCACGCCGCCCATGATCTCGACGACCACGTCGTCGCGTGCCAGCCGACCCACCGCGTCCAGGAGCACGTGCAACCCCTTCCACTGCGTGAGCAGGGCGACCGCACCGACGACCGGCGGTGCGGGCGCGACCACCGGTGCGGGGGCGACGGGAAACAGCGTGCCGTTCCGGACCAATCGGATCTCGAGACCGCGGGCGCGCAGCGGCGGCGTGACGGCGTCGGAGGGGGCGATCGCCACGTCGACCACCGACCCGAACCTGCGGAGCAGCGCGAGGCGATCGCGGCGACCGATCACGTCGTGCACGAACCACACGACCGGCGCCCGAATGCGGGCGAACCGCAACGCCGGCAGCGCGAGCAGCCCGTTCGTGAGGACGAGGTCGGCCCCCGACGCGGCCCGGTGCAGAGCCGGCGCAGCACGCAACCAGCGCGTCGCGGTCACCGGCACCGCCAGAACCCGCGGGAGCGCGGCGAGCTTGAGATCGGGGATCTCCACTCGCCGGAGGCCGAGGGCCTCGATGCGTGCGACCAGGGGGCCCGGCGGTGCCGCAACCGCGACGTCCCAACCATCGTTGCGGGCGGCGTCGAGCAGCCGCAGCAGCGCGAGCTCCGCACCCGACACGATCCCCGTGGGGTTGACGGCCAGCAGCCGCCGGTGCACGCGCTGCGGACGGTCGCCCATGGCGCAGCGATCGTAACGGGATCAGCCTGTCGCGCCGGGACGAGCGGCGGCGACGGCCCGAGCCGCGCCCCGCGGCGGTGTTTGGCGGCGCCTACCCGCGCGACGGGCGGAGGTGGCGCATCACCCTCCACACGTCGTACACGGCCGACTTCGTCCGATCCCGCACCGCCGACTCACCGGGCGGACGCGGCGAACCCCCTCGGCGCCGGAGCCACGCGTTGATCGCGTGCACACGCTCACCTCGCGTGATGACCGGCGTGTAGAAGGGGATCGAGAGCGACGCCGACACGCCGGGACCGTTGGTCACGGAGTGAGGCGTGTCCGGGGGG
>DASUUL010000016.1:0-8999 GCA_036374115.1 Acidimicrobiia bacterium
CGGTACCGTGACCATGGCGGCGAGATCCGGGTCGAGCCGCGCCGTCATCTCGCCGCGGATCTCGCGCGTGACCGTGTGGGCGGCGGCCACTCGCCCGGACCACGAGGGAGCGGCCTTGAAGGCGGCAACGTCTTCGTCGGACATCAGCTCGAGCGCTCGGAAGAGCAGCTCGACGACCGCGTCGCGGTCACCGTCGGCCAGGAGCGCGTCCATGCGCTCCTCCAGCCCCGCCGGCAGGGCGAACACCTCGGGGTCGGGGACCGGCCAGCCCTCGTAGAGCACGAGCTTGCGAACGCTCGACGTCAGCGTCGCGGCACCGAACGCCACGAACCCGCCGTGCGAGTGACCGTACAGGTCGACGGGAGTCCCGAACGCTTGTGCGACGGAATCCAGGACCGCGGCTACGTCGTCGAACTCGCGCTCGAGCGCGTAGTCGGGTGCGTCACCACTGCGGCCACGACCTCGCCGATCGATGGCGTGAACCGTGAAGTGCGGTTCCAGGTACGGAGGCAGCGGCCGCCAGCGTGTGTGGTCGGCGGGCGTTCCGTGGACGAGCACGAGCGGCGGTCCCGTGCCGCTCGTCCAGTAGGCGATCTCGGTGCCGTCCCGAGACGCCACCAGCGTGACGGTCGAGTCGTCCTTGCTCGGCATCTACTACCCCCGCGTGGGATCGCCGGCGACAGTATGGCCACCGACGCGGCATGGCGTGCGAAGGCGCACCGAACGACGCGAGGGGGACCGCACCGGGCCCGCGGCCGGGCGCGGTCAGCGCTGGAGCACGAGCACCTCGTGGTCGACACCGAAGGCGAAGCCGGGCTCGGGTCCGCCGGAGACCACATGGAGCTCGTCGCCCACGGCGACGACCGCGAGGCCATGGCGCGGCACCTCGAGGTCGGCGACGTGCTCCCAACCGCCCCGGCGGAGACACTCGATCGGCGCGATCGTCCCCGCGGGCTCCTCGCCCCCGGCCGTGCACACCGTGCCGTCGATCACCGCAGCGCCGTGCCCACTCCGGCTGTAGCCCAAACTGGGCGCCTCGTCCCACACCCCCCTCGGCCGGCCGCCCCGGAAACGGAGCCGTTCCACGGAGTCGAGGTTCGGCGCGCGACCGCCGATCGCATAAGCCGTCCGCCCCCGTGCCGTGACCCCGACATGCTGCCGGGTACGCGAGAGGTCCGGCCCCCGGGTCCACACGTCGGAGGCTGGGTCGTACCACTCGGTGCTGGCGAGATCGCGGCCCGCCGCATCGACGCCTCCGACCGCCAACAACCGACCGTCGATCGCGACCGCCCCGAGCGCGCCCCGGGGGGTTCCCATGCCCGCGACCGCGACCCACTCACCGTCCGCCGCGTCCAGCTTCCAGACCTCGGCGGTGGCACCCCCGAGCCCGGTGGTGAATCCGCCGACGAGATACAGGTCACCGTCGAGCGCGGCGAGGGCGGCGTGGTCCCGCGGGCCGGGCAGATCGGGTCCGCGAGACCACTGCTCCGTCTCGACGTCGAAGAGCAGGACGTCGCGGGTCGGCTCGCCCGGCGGAACGAATCCGCCGGCGACCGCGATCAGGTCGTGACGCGCCCAGTACGCGCCCGCGACCTCGGTCTTGCCCGGACCGATCATCGGCACCGATGGCCGTACGTCACCGTCACCGGCAGCGGCGGGGGCTGCACCGGCACCGACGAGAACAACGCTGACCAGAGTGACGACCGCGCGACGCACGGGCCCTACGGCGCGACGACCGCGAACTCGGCACGTGTGCGCCACCCCCTTCCCAGCCGATCGGTGATTGCCAGAGCATACGCCCGGTCGCTCGCCGCCGAGCTGACACCGGACAACGTCCCGATCCGCTGACCCGATCGAGCGAGGCCCCGTGAGCAGGAAGAATGAGGGCATGGCGATCATCGACACGACCATCGCCCGCTGGCACCGGCACCTGCGGGGTGACCTTCCGGGCGGACTCGACGAGCTGCTCCACGACGACGTCGTCTTCTCCTCCCCTGTCGTCTTCACCCCCCAACGCGGCAAGGAAGTGACGAAGCTCTACCTCGAGGCGGCCGGCGCGACACTCGGTGACGGGCCCGGCGCGGGGGCATCCGACGGCGCTCGCGAGCCCGCCGTCGGGCCGAAGTTCCGCTACGTGGCCGAGGTGATGAGCGGCAACCGTGCCGTGCTCGAGTTCGAGACCGAGCTGGCGGGCAAGTACGTCAACGGCGTCGACATCATCACCTGCGACGACGACGGCAAGATCGTGGAGTTCAAGGTGATGATCCGCCCCCTCCAGGCGATCAACGCGGTCCACGACGCCATGCGGGCGATGCTCGAGCAGATGCGCTGACCGGCCGCCCGCGGGCGCGGCGGGACGCTCGGAAAAAGGTACCCGTGCCCCACGTCCCCCGCGAGCGTCGTCGAGCGCTCGACGCGAGGGGATGCCCGGTAGTGTCCCGGCCCTTGAGGCTGCTGTTCGTGTCGGGCACGCCGACCGGAGGATCTGCCGTCAGCACTCGCCAGCTCGCGCGGGCACTGGCAGTGCGTGACCACGACGTCGGCGTACTGGTGCAACGGCGCGCCCGCCCGCGCGCCGGCCTCGTCGCCCCGCCGTCCGCTCGTTGGGCGACGAGCGTGGCCGGCACACCGGGGCGCGCCTGGCGCGCGGTCAGACGCGCCGCGACCACGAAGCCCGAGAGCTCGTGGAGCGATGGGGGTGTCGACGTCTGGACCAGCGTGGCACCCGAGCGAGTGCTCCGTTCGGTGTGTGAGAACTTCCGTCCCGACGTCGTGATCGTGAACAGCGTGCATCGTCACGCATGGATGTCGATCCGCTCGTCGCTGAATCGTGCCGGCGTCCCCGTCGTGCTGTACGTGCGCGAAGCAGCCACGTTCGAGCACATCCCGATCGCGGACCTCCGACCCGACATGACCGTGACCAACAGCGAGGCCCACCGGCAGCAAGCAGTCGCGCTCGGCTTGCCGGCGGTCACCATCCCGTCGCTGATCGATGTCGACGAATGCGACGTGGCCAGCACCAGGGAGGTCGCGCTGTTCGTCAACCCGCTCGTGAGCCGAGGCCTGGCCGTCGCCGTCGCGCTCGCGAGCGACCGGCCGGACGTCCGGTTCGCGTTCCAGTTGTCGTGGCCGCTGCGCAGGCACGACGAGCGGGCGCTGCGAGGCCAGATCAACGGGCTATCGAATGTCGAGCTGCGCCCCTACGAGTCGCGGGCGGCCCGCATCTACCGCGACGCGCGGGTGTTGCTGCTCCCGTACCGGGTCGACCAGCGACCGCGTGTGGTGGCAGAGGCGCAGTGGAACGGGATTCCCGTGCTCGCGTCCGACCTTCCGGCGCACCGGGAGGCGGTCGGTTCCGGCGGGCTGTACGTGCCGCTCGAAGCAGCTCCCACGGTGTGGGCAACCGCGTTCGGAGAGCTGTGGGACGACACTGCGAATCGTGAGCGCCTGGGCGCGGCAGCTCGGGCGCACGCTCGGCGCGTGGACCAGGATCCGGCGCACGTCCTCGGGCGTTTCGAGGCGGCAATCGAGCAGCTGACGCAAGGCGCACGCGTCACCGGTTAGCGTGCCCGCCGTGCCGGCACGCGTGGTGGTCGTCGGGCTCGACGCCGCCGATCCCGACCTGATGTGCGAGCTCGCTCGCGAAGGCCGCCTTCCCCACACAGCCGAGCTGCTCCGGGGCGGCCCGGGAATGCGGGTCACGAACCCCGACGGGGTGTACGTGGGCGCGGTGTGGCCCACACTCTCGACGGGGACGTCGCCCGGTCGCCACGGCCGCTGCTGGCCCGGCCGGCTCCAGCCCGGCACCTACCAGATCCGCCCGTTCCATCCCTCCGACCTCGGCTCCGAGCTGTTGTGGGTGCCGCTCGCCCGGGCCGGCCGCCGGGTGGCCGTGGTCGACGTGCCCCACACCCAGGCGGACCCCGAGCTCGGTGTGACCCAGGTCGGTGAATGGGGCGCGCACGACCCCGCGGTCGGCTTCCACGCGTCGCCGCCGGATCTGGCCGACGACCTCGTCGCCCGGTTCGGCCGCCACCCGGTCCGGGACTGCGACCACTACGGCATCGAGGCTCGGCACGAGGAGCTCGTACGCGACCTCCGCGTCGGCATCGAGCGCAAGGCCGAGCTCACCAGGCACCTGCTCGACCATGGTGACTGGGACCTGTTCTTCGCCGTGTTCGGCGAGAGCCACTGCGTCGGCCACCAGTGCTGGCACGTGCACGACCGCGACCATCCTCGTCACGACCCCGCCCTGGCGGGCGCGATGGGCGACCCCATCGTCGACGTCTACGAGCGTCTCGACGCCGCCCTCGGCCACGTGCTCGCCGGCGCAGGCCGCGACGCGGAGGTCTTCGTGGTCCTCAGCCACGGGATGGGGCCGCACTACGACGGCACGTTCCTGCTCGTCGATCTCCTGCGCCGCCTGGAGCTGGCATGGCACCGGCAACCGTCGGCGTGGGCGACCGGCCGCGATCGGCTCGCACATGCGTGGAATCGCATCGCGCGCCGCGCCGGTCTCCGGCCACCGAGGACGTGGCTGCTCGACGGGAGCCGGCCGTTCGTCCGTGCGCCGAACGCCGGGTTGTGCGGGGCGATCCGGCTCAACGTCGTCGGTCGGGAGCCGGCCGGGGTCGTCGCACCGGGACAGGAGTACGAGGAGCTGTGTTCGGCGCTGGAAGCGGAGTTCCTCTCCGTCGTGAACGTCGAGACGGGCGAGCCGGCTGTACGGCGGGTGCTGCGGCCGGCGGAGCTCTTCGACGGGCCCGAAGTCGCCCGCATGCCCGATCTCCTCGTCGAATGGCGACAGGAGAGCCCGATCCGCTCGCTCGCGTCACCGACGGTCGGTCGGCTCGACGGCGAGTTCCCGGGGCATCGAACGGGTGATCATCGGCGGGACGGGCTGCTGCTCCGGCGGGGACCGACCATGGCGGCGTGTCCCGAGGAGAGCGTCGACGCACGCGATCTCGCGCCGACGATCCACGCCTTGCTCGACGTTCCCGTTGCGCATCCCGAGGGCCGCCCGCTCACACCGGTGGGTGATCCCGGGGCGTAGGAGACCGGGTCCGTCCCGGCCGCCTGTCGATTCACCCCTCACCCGTTCGTCGGAAGGGAAAGCCGGCAGGCAGGAGAAGGAGGGGCGAGATGGCGCGACGACGGATGGCGGGCCCGCTGCCGCCGGTGGCGGGAGCGGCGTGGTGAGCGCAGTCGACCTCGGGCCGGCGACGGACCGCGTGGCCGAGCTGGTCCGGGCGGTCGGCGAGGAACTGCTCGATGCACCGACGCCGTGCCCCGAGTACCGGCTCGGTGACCTGCTCGACCACGTCGGCGGCCTCGCACTCGCCTTTGCCGCGGCGGCGGAGAAGCAGACCGGAGGTTCCGCGGCGCAGGGGCCCTCCGGCGACGCGTCGCGGCTCGGCGACGACTGGCGAACGCGCATTCCCGCGGCGCTGCGCACGCTGGCGGAGGCGTGGCGCGACCCGGCGGCCTGGAGCGGCACGACCGAGGCCGGCGGCGTCGAGCTCCCGGGTGAGGTCGCCGGCCTCGTCGCCCTGAACGAGGTCGTGGTGCACGGCTGGGACATCGCTCGGGCGAGCGCGCTGCCCTACGAGCCCGACCACGCGTCGCTCGAAGCCGTACACGGCTTCCTGTCGGGGTTCGTCGGCTCCGTGCCCGACTCACAGGCGGACGGTCCCTTCGGTCCCGCGATCGAGCTTCCCGACGACGCGCCGCTGCTCGATCACGTCGTCGCCCTCGCCGGGCGTGACCCGGCCTGGCCTGCCGGCCGCGAGGTGTCATGACCCCGATCATGCACGCGAGCCGGCGAGAGGAGCATCCGAGATGACACCCGACAAGGTCCTGACCAAGCACCCGGAGGGCAAGCGCGGCAAGAGCATCACCGTCGAGAGCTACGAGCTGTTCGAGCAGGCGGTCGTCGCGGCCCTCCAGCGGCGAGCGCTCACCCACACCGAGCTCGTCGCCGCGCTGGAGCAGAGCCTCCGGGGGAGATTCGGCGGGAACGTCAGCTGGTACACGATGACCGTGAAGCTCGATCTCGAGGCTCGGCGGGTGATCGAGCGCACCGCGTCGCGACCGCAGCGGTACCGCGTTCGCGGGTGAGCGATCGGCGTCAGCCGCCGATCGGCCCGCCCCGCCACGCCGGGAGGGGGCGATCGCCGACGGCGACGTCGAATGCGGCGCGAGCCAGCAGCCGGGTCGAATCGAGTGTCGGCAGAGGCGAGTCGTCGGGCGCCACAAGGAGTGGGATCTCCGTGCACACGAGCGCCACCGCATCACAGCCGCGTGACGCAAGCCGTTGGATGACCTCCGCGTACCGCTCGCGTGAGCGCGGCGTGAAGACGCCGTTCACGAGCTCCTCGAAGATGATCCCGTCGACGGTCCGGCGATCGTTCTCGACCGGTACCTCGACCGCGATGCCCCGGGCGGCGAGCGCCCGGGGATAGACCGGCCCGACCATGAGGTACTCGGTGCCGAGCACGCCGACACGTGTGTAGCCGTGCCGGGCGGCCTCGGCCGCGACCACCTCGGCGATGTGGAGCCCCGGGAGCGCCAGGTCGTCGCCCGGCCGTTCGAGGGCGAGGTGGGCGGTGTTGTCGGGGCACACGAAGAAGTCGGCGCCCGCACGCGCGAGCCGCGCCACGCTCACGGCCAGCGTGGCGCGGATCGAGTCGTGGTCGCCCTCGTCCCATGCCGGCATGCTGCGCGCCAGCGCGATGCAGTCGAGGGTCACGTCCGGGTGCTCGTGGGGGCCGAGCCGCCGGAAACCTTCCCGGCACACCTCCGTGAAGCAGAGCGCCGCCCCCTCGGCGCTGTGGGCGAGCACCCCGACGTGGCGCACGACCTCAGCGCCGGCGCGCACGGACGACATGGTCGATGGCGACGCGGTCGCCCTCGGCGGTCTCGACGACTCGATGGACGAGCTCGGCCTTCACCACGTCGAGGCCGTCCATCGCGGCCGCGATCTCGTCGGGCGTCGCCAGCACCGCGGGATCCTGGGGCCCGCCGTAGCCGCCGTCGAGGTTGCTGCGGTCGTGCCCGATGACGAGCAGGGTGCCGCCCGGCGCCACCGCCTCGACCGCCCGGTGCAGCCACATCGCGCGAGGCCGCTCCGCCGTCTGCAGGTACGCGACGAGCACGAGGTCGTAGGCGCGTGCCTCGAGCGCGTAGGTCGTGACGTCGGCCTGTACGAGCTCGACACTTACACCGCGGGCCTCGGCGAGGCGCGCCGCCCGCTCGAGCGCGACCGCCGAGTAGTCGATCGCCGTCACCGCCCAACCTCGCTCGGCGAGCCAGATCGCGTTGCGCGCCTCTCCGGCGGCAAGATCGACTGCCCGGCCCGGAGCCAGTCCCTCGACCTCGGCGACGACGAAGCGATTGGGCTCGGCCGACCACAGGAGGTCGGTCGCCGCGTAGCGGGCGTCCCACGCCTCGGCGTCCACCATCCGATCCTACGGCCGCACGCCGCCGGTCGGTCGGGCCCCTGCGTCCTATCGTGGTGACATGGTCGCGACGTCCTCCACGATGCTCCCGCTCGGAACCGAGGCGCCCGACTTCGTGCTCGCCGACCCCTCCGGCACCCGGTACGCGCGCGACGACTTCGCCGGGGCCCCTGCGCTCGTCGTGGCGTTCATCTGCAACCACTGCCCGTACGTGAAGCACATCCGCGAGCGGTGGGCGGAGCTCGCCGTCCAACTCCAGGAGCGTGGGGTCGCGGTGGTGGCCGTGAACAGCAACGACGCCGGCGCCTATCCCGACGACTCGCCCGCGGCCATGACGGCGGAGTCCGAGCAGTTCGGATACACCTTCCCGTACCTGGTCGACGAGACCCAGGACGTCGCCAAGGCGTACCGAGCCGCCTGCACCCCGGACTTCTTCGTCTTCGACGGCGACCGGCGCCTCGCCTACCGAGGGCAGTTCGACGACAGCCGGCCGAGCAACGGCGCGCCGGTCACCGGCTCCAACCTCCGCGATGCCGTCGACGCCGTCCTCGCCGGGCGCGAGGTCCCGGAGCCGCACCATCCGAGCATGGGCTGCAACATCAAGTGGCGGCCCGGCAACGAACCCGACTACTCGGGCTGACGCTCCCGGGTCGGCGCCGCCGTCCGGCGCCGGGTCAGGCCGATACCACGTCGAGGTCGTCGGCCACGTCGATCGGGCCGTCGTAGTGCTCGGCCGCCAGCGCCTTCCATCCACCGGCCTGCTCACTGGCCGGGGGCGGGACGCAGTGGGTGAGCACGAGCCGGCCGACCCCGCCGCGGGCGGCGGTCTGCGCCGCCTGCGCCACCGTCGAGTGGTAGTCGCACACGTCTTGGAGCCGCTGGAGCGGGATGTTCCGGATCAGGTCGTCGCGAATGACCGTGTGCACGAGCACGTCGGCACCGCTGCACAACCGGTCGAGACCGTCGCACGGCAATGTGTCGCCGGCGAGCACCGCGGCCCGGCCCTCGTGCTCGACCCGGTAGGCGAGGCTGGGCGACGCCGGGCGGTGTTCCGTGCGTGCGACCACCACGCGAGCCGCACCGACCCCGATCGACTCGTCGCCGCCGAGCTCGGTGACGGGGACGTCGGGACCGACGGTGAGGTCGTCGTGGTGGGCGAGGCGGTACTCGACGTCGGGGCCGAGCGACGCCATTACGCCCGCGACCATCTCCCCGGTGCGATCGGGACCGTAGATCGGGAGTGTTTTCGGCGCGAACGTCGTGATCCAGCTCGTCGTGACGACGTCACCGAGATCGGTGATGTGGTCGCTGTGGAGATGGGTGAGCAGCACGGCGTCGAGCTGGGCCGCGCCGGTCCCGGCGGCGGTGGCGCGCAGGAGCACACCGCGGCCGGTGTCGACGAGCAGGATGGTCGGGCCGGCGCGCACGAGCGTCGCCGGTCCGGCGCGGAAGGGGTCGGGGATGGGGCTCCCGGTACCGAGCAGGACGATCTCGAGGGCCGCGGTCACGGTCCCGGTCCTATCAGCTCCCGTCGCCGATGGT
>DASUUL010000017.1:0-9008 GCA_036374115.1 Acidimicrobiia bacterium
CAGGCGCACCTCCGCGGTTCGTTGCTCATCGCGACAACTGCGCATCGGGGCGGAGGACGTGACTTCGGCGTCGCCGAACAGCACAATGGGCGCGCAATGAGCCGGCTGTACGGAGAGATTCGCCAGATCGCGTTCGTGGTACACGACCTGGACGCGGCGCTGACCGAATGGACGCAGGTCCTCGGGATCGGTCCGTTCTTCGTCCTGCGCGACGTCGTCCCGGCGGACTTCCGGTACCGCGGCGAGCCTGCGCCCGGCCCTCACCTCTCGATCGCGCTCGGGAACTCCGGGGACGTGCAGGTCGAGATCATCGAGCAACACGATTCGCAGCCGAGCGCATACCGAGAGTTCCTCGATGCAGGTCGCGAGGGCCTCCAGCACGTCAGCTCGTGGCTCACGCCCGCAGAGTACGACGCGAGCCGGGCGCGCCTCTTGGCCGCAGGTTCGGAGATCGTGCACGAAGGCCTCGTCAGCGTCTCCGAGGTTCGCTTCGCGTACTTCGCGACCGAGCGGTCGAGCACCCCGCTCTACGAGATCGCCGACGTCCGCCAACCGCGCGTCTACCGCGGCATGGAGGCCATCGCGGAGGCGGCCCGGGACTGGGACGGCAGCGACCCGGTGCGTGTGATCGGTTGACGGCCGGGGAGTACGGTGGGTCGCAGCAGGCGCCGCTCCATCCCGGTGCTTCCGGGGTGGCGACGAGAGGAGCGCCGATGAGGCAACGCACCCCGCGGCGCGGGCCTTTCTCGGAGACCGACCGCAACGTCGCCGAAGCGTTCGACGAGCTCAACGAACTGCGCCGGTCGCGCGCCCTCCCGGAGTATCCACCGCGGTCGGTGTCGCTCGCCGTGCTCCCACGGCAGCCGTCGCACCGGCTTCTGCGGGCACGGCTCGAGATCTGAGCCGGCGGCGGCGGTGCGGGACGCCCAGCTGCCCGTCTCGGGGATCTGCCAGGCGGCGCTCGAGCGAGCCGTGCGAGACGTCACCTCGGTGCGGGCGGCCGAGGAGCCGCCGGCCGCCGAGCGTCCCGCCCCCGGGTTGTTCGCCCGCTTCACGCCGCGGGCGCGCACCGCCGTCACGCTCGCGGAACGGCGAGCCCGCGATGTACCCCACGACACCGTGGGCACCGCCCACGTGTTGCTCGGCATCCTCGACGAGGAGAACAACCTCGCCATCGAGGTGCTGGCGTCGCTCGACGTCGAGCCCGGCGACGTGCGCGCCGAGCTCGTGGCCTCGATGGACCCGCCGACCGAGCCGGTCGAGGGCCACATCCCCTTCACGCCGCTCGCCAAGCAGGCGCTCGAGGGCGCGACCAAGGAAGCGCTCATGCTGGGGCACAACTACATCGGGACCGAGCATCTGCTGCTCGGGCTGCTCGCGACCGAAGAGGGGACGGCGAGCCGCGTCTTGCGACGCATGGGCGTCGAGCTGCGCACCACCCGTCGAGCCGTGGTGAACATGCTGGCGGGCGTCGTCCACGCCCGGCAGAACGCCGCGGCCCCGCGTGCGGCGGCGGGCGACACGCTCGACCAGATCCTGCGCCGGCTCGAGGCGATCGAACGGCGCCTCGCCGGTTGATCGGGCGAGCGGCGCCGCCGGCGCCGCTCAGCTCGGCGTGGCCAGGCGATCGAGCAGGTGGTCGACGACCTCGCCCGCCTCGGCCCGGGTCGCGTGAGGGTCGTCGGCCCCGGCGACGAGCAGGGCCGCTTCGTTCAACGACGCCAGCAACATGTGGGCGAGCGGTTCGAGCGGTTGGGGAGCGATCGCGCCGGCTTCCATCGCCGCTTGCAGCGCCATGCGCGTGAGCCCGAGGCCGTAGCGGGCTTCGAGCTCTCTCCACGTCGACCAGCCGAGCACGGCGGGGGCGTCGACGAGCACGATGCGCTGGACCGCGGGGTCGAGCGCGGCGTCGAGGAACTCCTGGCAGCCGCGCCGGAGCGCGTCGAGCGGCCCCCCGGCGGTGACCGCCGCCTGCGCCACCCGCTCCGTCACCTCCGACTCGACCTCCTCGAAGACGGCCCGGAACAGGTCCTCCTTACCGGCGAAGTGGTGGTAGAGCGCCCCCCGGGTCACGCCCGCCCGGCGCACGATCTCCTCTCTCCCCGCGCCGGCGAAGCCCCGCTCGGCGAAGAGCGCGCGCGCCGAGGCCAGCAGCGCCGCCCGGGTGGCGGCCGACCGCTCGGCCTGGGTGCGTCTGTGACGACCGTCACCGTTGACTTGTGGTCCTCCTCGGCGTATAGATGCGTGCAGCCTGCATGTAACTGTACCGGGAGGGACTCCCCATGGCGCTACCCCGCAGCACCGTCACGACCGGCTTCCTCGCCGAGCTCGACCACTTCTCGTCGCTCCTGCGCACGCTCACCGATGAGGAGTGGAGCACGCCGAGCCGGTGCGAGGGGTGGACCGTCGGCGACGTCGCCTCCCATTTCACGGGCTCGATGACGTCGGTCGTCACCGGGAACCTCGACGGGATCGGCACGCCCGAGGTGACCCGGCGCGAGGTCGAGGAACGGCGCGGCCGGACCCCGGGCGAGATCGCCGACGAGCTCGACGCGGCCGCCAAGGCCACCGCCGACATGCTGGCGCTCTTCGACGACGCCGCCTGGGACGGGCCCGCGCCCGCGGGCCTGCCGTACTCGCTCGGCGTCGGCGTCGAGGCGCTCTGGTACGACGCCTACCTCCACGCCGACGACATCCGTGCCGCCACCGGGCGCCCGTCGGAGCGGGGCCCGGGCCTCGAGGCGGCGGTCTCCCACGTGGCCTACTTCCTGGCCGACAAGGGCTGGGGGCCGGCGACGCTCGCGCTCGACGGCACGGCCGAGTACGAGGTGGGCGGGGGCGGCCGCCGAGTCACGGGTGACGCGCTCGTGTTCGTGCTCGCCGCCACCGGCCGCGCCGACCCGGCGCCGCTCGGGCTCGACGCGACCGTCAACATCTACGGCTGACGGGACGCCGCGACGTGGCCATCTCCGAGCAGCTCGGCGCCACCCGCGAGGTGACCCTCGCCAGCGGGACCATCGCCTACCGCGAGACGGGTACGGGACCGACCGTCGTGTTCGTGCACGGCGTGTTCGTCAACGGCGACCTGTGGCGCCAGGTGGTGCCGTGGCTGGGGCGTGGCGTCCGGTGCATCACGCCCGACTGGCCGCTCGGCTCGCATACCGTCCCGATGAACGACGACGCCGATCTGAGCCCGCCGGCGATCGCCGCTCTCGTCGCCGAGTTCCTCGCCGCGCTCGACCTCCGCGACGTGACGCTCGTCGGCAACGACACCGGCGGCGCGGTCTGCCAGCTGGTCGCGGCAGATCATCCCGACCGGGTCGGGAGGCTCGTGCTGACGTCGTGTGACGCGTTCGAGGTGTTCCCGCCCAAGCCCTTCGGGGTGTTGAGGCTCATGACCCGCGTCCCGGGGGCGACGTTCCTCACCGCGCACGGGCTGCGTTGGCGGCCGTTCCAGCGGCAGCGAATCGCATACGGGCAGGTGATGCAGGAGCTCCCGCCCGGGGAGATCATCGCCTCGTACACCGGGTCGCTGCGGCACAGCCGCGCAATCCGCCGGGACGCAAGGAAGGTGCTGCGTGGGCTCGACCCCCGGCACACCCTCGCCGTAGCCGACCGGCTCGACCGCTTCGACCGGCCGGTCCTCGTCGCGTGGGGCGGCAACGACCGCTTCTTCCCCCGGTCGCTGGCGGAGCGCTTGACGGCCTGCTTCCCCCGGGCGCGGCTGGAGGTCGTGGAGGGCGCCCGCACATTCGTGCCCGAGGACCACCCGCGTCAGCTGGCGGTGCTCGTCGAGCGCTTCCTCTCCGGTGCGGACGAAGATCCGCGCGCGGAGTGGGTCACGGCATGACCGCGGTCGACACCCGGCAGACCGCCTTCCTCCACGAGGTGATGCCGTTCGCCCGTGTCCTCGGGGTGGAGGCGCTCCCGGCCGAGGACGGGGAAATACGTGCCCGCGTGGCCTGGGAGCCCGATCGCTGCACCAGCGGCGGCGCGCTCCACGGCGGGGTGCTGATGGGTCTCGCCGACGTGTGCGGCGGGGCGTGCGCGTTCGCGAACCTGCCCGGTGGCGCCACCGGCACGACCACGATCGAGTCGAAGACGAACTTCTTCCGGGCCGTGCGCGACGGGTACGTCGAGGCGATCTCCCGCCCACTCCATGCCGGCAGGACCACGATCGTGGTCGAAACCGACCTCTTCGACGCCGCCGGCACGCGCGTCGCTCGCGTCACCCAGACCCAGGCCGTCTTGCGCGGGTGAAGGAGCCGTTCGACCCTGATCAGTAGGTGCCCGGGCGGCTGCGCAGGAGGGTGCCGGCCAGGTCGCCGGTCGGCTCGCCCGCGGCCATGAACACCCGCCCGTTGACGATGGTCGCGTCGTAGCCGGTGCTGCGCTGCACGTAGCGGCCGGCGCCGCCGGGGAAGTCGTGGACGTACTCCGGGAGCGGGAGGTGCAGGGCGGCGAGGTCGAACACGTTGAGGTCGGCGAACGCACCCTCGCGCAGCACGCCCCGGTCGTCGATACCGAAGACGGCGGCGGTGTCGGACGTCAGCCGGCGCACGCCGTCCTCCACGCTGAAGACGCCCCGGTCGCGGACCCAGTGGGACAGGAAGAACGTGGGAAGGCCGGCGTCCATGATCTGGCCGACGTGGGCACCGGCGTCGCCGAGCCCGAGCATCATCTTCGGGTGGCGGAGCAGCGTGGCGACGGCGTCCATCCGCTGGTTGAGGAACGGCCAGCTGAACAGCGCCCGCCCGTTGCTGTCGAGCTCGAGGCGGATGAACGTCTCGGCAGGGTGCTCGCCCGCACCCTCGGCCAGGGCGGCGAGGCTGTCGGCGGGGGAGTAGTCGTAGTGCGCCTCGCTGGTGCCGACGAGGAACAGGCCGGCGAGGTCGATGCCCGGTGGGTGCTCCTTCGCCGCCTCCACGAGCGCGGCGCGACGCGCGTCGTCGCCCAGCACCGCGAGGCGCGCGCCGATGTCGAGGTCACGCAACTCCTGCCACGCGGCTGCGCCGTCGAAGGGCGTGCGGTGGGCGAGCCCGAAGAGGATGCTGATGCTGCGCGCCGTGGTCTGCGGGCGGAGCTCGGCGCCGGCACCGGCCTCCTCGTCGACGGCTGCGAGCACGCGGGTGTGCAGGTCGGGCAGCAGGTTCGTCTGTGCCAGGCCGAAGGTGACCGGGCGCCCGGTCGCGCGGTTCACGTCGGCCATCCACGTGACCTCCGCCCGCGTCATCTCGCCGCCGCCGTCCTCCCCCAGCTTCGGTGCGACCTCGAAGGTGCCCCGCTGACGCCGGCCCAACACGCCTGCGATCGCGAGCAGCTCCTCGGGCCGGGCGTACGTCCCGGGCACGGCCCGGCCGTCGGGGACGCGGTGCAGCATCGTCCGTGACGTGGAGAACCCCAGCGCTCCGGCGGCGACGGCCTCGTCGACGAGCTCGACCATCGCGGCGATGTCGTCGTCGGTAGCGGGTTCGGGGTCGAGGCCGCGCTCGCCCATGGCCCACTGCCGCACCGGGCAGTGCCCCACCATGCCGCCGACGTTGACGCCCCTGGGGAGGCGATCGAGCTCTTCGAGGTACTCGCCGTACGTCTGCCAGCTCCACGACAAGCCGTCGAGGATGCTCGCGGCCGGAATGTCCTCGACCGACTCCATCAGCTCGGCGAGGTACTCCTGGTCCTCGGGCTTGCACGGAGCGAAGGTGACGCCGCAGTTGCCGAGCACCACCGACGTCACCCCGTGCCAGCACGACGACGTCGCCAGCGGGTCCCACGCGAGCTGGGCGTCGAGGTGGGTGTGAACGTCGACGAAGCCCGGAGTCACGAGCCGGCCCTCGGCGTCGATGGTGCGGGTCGCACGCCCGTCGACGTCTCCGAGCGCAACGATGCGAGCGCCCTGCACGGCGACGTCGCCGCGGTAGGGGGGGTGACCGGTGCCGTCGACGATCGTGCCGCCCTCGATCACCAGGTCGTACGCCATCGCGATCCCCTCGTGTCCGGCCGGTCGATCGGCGCGCGCAGCAGCGTACCCAGCGCGAGTCGTAGGGTCGGCGTGATGACGACGACCGAGGGGATGAAGGGTGGGGGTTACTACGACGGCCACTCCGAGTACCAGCGGAAGACGGCGCAGACGGCGGCGTCACTGATCGAGGACTCGATCGCGGCGGTGCCACCACTCCCAGTGGGTGCGACCTTCGTGATCGTCGACTACGGCGCATCCACGGGGAAGAACTCCATCGCGTCGGTAGGCGGAGCCATCACCGCGCTGCGGTCCCGGGAGCCCGACCGGGCGGTCGCAGTCGTCCACAACGACGTGCCGACGAACGACTGGAACGAGCTGTTCGCCAACCTCGCGAACCGGCCCGACAGCTACCTCACGCTCGCGGGGCCGCCGGTGCTCCCGCTCGCGTCGGCGATCTCGTTCTACGAGCCGGCCGTGCCCGCTCGGTCCGCGCACCTGGGTGTCTCGTTCTCGGCGGCGCACTGGCTGCGGACCCAGCCCGAGGTCGTCGTCCCCGACGCGTTCTACTTCTGCGAGGCCACGGCCGACGCTCGCACCGCCCTGGCCCGCCAGGCCGACGCCGACTGGGCAACCTTTCTCACCGCCCGGGCCGCCGATCTCGCGCCGGGCGGCCGCCTCGTGGTGGGGATGGTGGGCTCGGACGCGGGCGACTCGTCGGGGGAGCCGCTGGTGACCGCGCGCCGATTGATGCGGGCCATGACCGAGGTCGCCCGGGAGCTGGTGGACGCCGGGGAGCTCGACCGCGGCGCATTCGAGCGCTACCTGCTTCCCGTGTACGCGCGGACCGCCGACGAAGCGCGCGCTCCGCTGGAAGCGCCCGGCCCGCTCGCGGACGCCTTCCGGATCGAGGTGGCGCGTACCGATCCCGTCGCCAACCCGTACCTCGACCAGTGGCGCGCCGACGGTGACGCCGGCGCCTACGGGCACAGCTACGCCGCGTTCGTGCGCGGGTTCACCGAGTCGAGCCTGCGCGCCAACCTGTTCGAGCCGGGCGGGCGCGGCGACCCCGACGACCTGCTCGACGACTACTTCGCCCGCCTCGAGCGCCGGTTCGCCGCCGACCCGGAAGCCGACGCGTTCGACGACTGGACGCTCGGCGTCGTGCTCACCCGGCGCTGAGCGCTCAGTAGCCGGCGGCGATGTCGACCACGCCCCTGAGCGGCTCGCCGTCGCGGTACCGCCGCAGGTTGTCGACGAACGCGTCGAACATCGTGTCCCACGCGCCCGGCATGCTCCACGAGATGTGCGGGCTCAGGCGCACTCGCGGGTGCTCGTACATCCAGTGTCCCTCCGGGAGCGGCTCGGGCTCGACGGTGTCGAGTGACGCTCGCGCCACCGTTCCGTCGTCGAGCGCGACACGGAGGGCGTCCTGGTCGACGAGCGCACCCCGCGAGACATTCACCAGGTGGACGCCGGGCTTCATGGCCGCGAACGCGCCGGCGTCGATCAGGTGCCGTGTCTCGGGTGTCGAGGGCGCGGCGATCACGACGTGATCCGCCGGCGCGACAAGGTCGGCCAGCGAGGTGGCCATCTCGACGTCGGGGGTCGGCGGCGGTGCCGCCGTACGGCGCAGGGCCCGCACGGTCATCGCGAACGCCCGTGCTCGATGCGCCACCGCTTCCCCGATTCCGCCGAGCCCGACGAGGCCGAGCGTTCGTCCGGCGAGCCCACCGAGCTCGGCGTAGTTCCACTGCGCCGGCGGCTCCGTCACCCACGTGTCGGGGACGTGCTTCTCGAACGCCAGCATCATCGTGAGCACCCACTCGGCGATCGGTACCGCGCTCGCCCCCCGCGAGCACGTCAAGGTCTGGTCGCCGATCTCGCCGAGGGGGAACCGGTCGACGCCGGTTCCCACCGCGTGCACCCAGCGGACGCCGCGATCGAGCACGGCCGCCAGGTTGGGGCCGCCCCAGGCGAGCGTGAGCAGGACCTCGCCGTCGACGCCGTCGGCGAGATCCCCGTCGAGGGGGATGGGAACGACCTCGACGCCAGGCACGGCGCGGGCGATGTCGTCGGCGACGCGGTCGCCGAGATGCGAGAGCACTCTCACGGCCGAGCACTGTTGCCCGGTGGCCGAGGGTCGGGCAAGCCACACCCTGCCCCGGCGCGACCCCGGAGGTCGCGAGAGGCGGAGGTCACGGTGCTCCGGGACCTTCGGACCTGTTGGGCGCGCCCCGGTGCGGGCAGGCTGAATCCCACCGGAGGCGGCACCCGAGGGAGAGAGGGAGCGGCATGCGCCACACGATCGACCTGCACGAGCGGATCCGGGCGCCGTACTGGCGGACGTGCGCGCTCCTCGAGCTCGAGGCCGACGATCTCGTGCGCCCGGCCATGGACGAGCTGCGCGTCGGCGTCGGCGGCACCGAGCTCGCCCGGAGGGTCCGCAGCGAGGTCGGGCCGCTCGTCTGCGAGGCCGACCGGGCGCGTCTCCAGCTGCGCTGGCACGCCGAGGAGCACCCCGAGTGGTTCCCGGAGCTCGACGCCGAGCTCGAGTTCACCCCCGCCGCCGACGACGCCACCGACCTGCACCTCGTGGGTGGGTACGAGCCGCCGCTCGGCCCCGTGGGCGCCATCGGGGACCGCCTCGTGGGCCACCGGCTGGCGGAGCAGTCGCTGCGGGAGTTCCTCACCGGCGTCGCCCGCCGCCTCACCGACGAGATCATCCACCATCACGGCCGCTGACCCCCGCCCCGCCCGGTCTTGGCGTCGCAAACCTCCAACTCCCGGTGGTGTACGACGCCAACAGTTCGGTCGGCGGCTCAGACGCGGCGGAGGGCGCGCACCTCGGCCCGGTTCGGGGGCGCGGGGTGCAGGCGCATCTTCACGTCGATGGCGACGGCGCCGTCGGGCGACACGGTGACGGGATTGCAGTCGAGCTCCGCGATCTCCGGGAGGGTGTCCGCGAGCACGCCGACGCGGACGAGCGTCTTTTCGAGCGCGCGGACGTCGGTGGGCGGCGCCCCGCGGTAGCCGAACAGGAGCGGTGACG